>NZ_DJTD01000054.1:42599-62797 GCF_002440385.1 Sphingobacterium sp. UBA6317
ACTCCTTTTCTATTTGAATCAATATTTAATTCTTTTCAACTCTTTTACCGCATCATTGAGAAAAACTATCATCGCCTCTGCATGACGCAGAAAAATTGTTAAATGCGTTCCAAAACGAGCTGTATGGCCTTATCAACAACTTCTTCAGGTGCGGAAGAAAACCGGCCATCTACCCGACTTGCCAAGATCGCATTGATGGATAAAGCTTGATGTCCAAACATATTAGCCAACGCATAAATACCAGCTGTTTCCATTTCCAGGTTGGTGAAGCGCTGACCTTTATATTGAAAGGAGTTGATCAAATCTATAAAATTAGGAATCGTATTCGTGGAGCGGACAGTCCTTCCCTGCGGAGCATAAAATCCGGGCGCAGTTAACGTAACTCCCTTCGGTAAATCAAAGGCAATTCGATCCAAAAGGCCTGCACCAGCTTTCGCAACGTAGGGGTTTAGGTTTAATGCAGAGAAATATTTGGCTAGTTCTACCTGAAGCGCCTGCTCCTCGCCGTCGTAAGATCCCCGATAATAGTTCATCAAGGCATCAAGACCTACTCCATAAGCAGAAGCTAAAATAGTTCCCATCTCGACATCTTGTTGTACTGCTCCAGATGTTCCAATGCGTACAATATGCAATGAGCTGAGCGTCGACTTTACTGTTCTATTGGCAAAATCAATATTTGCTAGTGCATCCAGTTCATTCAACACAATGTCAATATTATCAGTACCTATACCTGTTGAGATTACCGTCAACCGTTTATTTCCCAGATAGCCGGTATGCGTAATAAACTCACGCTTCCCTTTTTTGAGTTCAATCCGGTCAAAGTACTTCGATACTTTGGCTACACGGTCTGGATCGCCAACAGTAATTACTGTACTTGCCAGATCTTCCGGCAGCAAATTCAGATGATATATACTTCCATCTGCGTTTAAAATCAATTCCGATTCGTTGATCATATTGTATACAAATAGGTTAACTGACAGCCTTCTATTTTGGAAAACCGATCCACAATTCGATTGACCTGCATTTTTCGGACTTCAAACTCCAAATAACACCGATTATCAAATTCCTGCTTTTCAATTTCCACGCCCTCTTCCTTTATGATCCGCATAATATC
This sequence comes from Sphingobacterium sp. UBA6317, assembly GCF_002440385.1. Classification (NCBI taxonomy): domain Bacteria; kingdom Pseudomonadati; phylum Bacteroidota; class Sphingobacteriia; order Sphingobacteriales; family Sphingobacteriaceae; genus Sphingobacterium; species Sphingobacterium sp. UBA6317. The sequence goes on from NZ_DJTD01000054.1 coordinate 43,714, forward strand.
ATTCATATGCAGGTAATCAAAGGTAATACTATAATGGTCATTCACTGTACGCTCGATAATCTCGGCTTCGGTCAAAGCATCTTGGGTTGCTGATTTGTAGGCATTGATCAAGCCTGGAACCCCCAACAAGGTACCGCCGAAATAACGAACGACAATTACGATAACGTTGGTGACATCCATAGACAGCAGAACGTTTAAAATAGGCCGTCCTGCAGTTCCCGAAGGTTCTCCATCATCATTCACACGAAAGACCGCACGATCTGGTGTGAGGCGATAAGCCCAACAATGATGCCTCGCTTTCGGATGAATCGCTTTCACTTCCAAAATCAGATCTTTTAGTTGATCTTCGGATTTAAAAGGAAAAGCATATGCAATAAACTTACTGCCTTTATCCCTAAAAATTCCCTCATATTTTGCTTCAATAGTCCGGTAAGTATCTTCAAATAAACTCATAGATATGCTATGATTAAAACTGAAACAATAGAAAGCGCTATGCCTAAATAATTCAACAACGATAACCTTTCCTTAAAAAATAAGACGCCGATTAATGCACCCAATGAAATCACACCAATGTTCATCCCCGTAAATACAACTGATGGATTTTCTGGTAGCGCACGATGCGCTTTCATATAGAAAAGGATGTTAAAGAAGTTAAATACACCCAAAACCAATCCATAGCCCATAGCTTGCTTTGAAAAATGTTGCTTTTCCACAAAAAGGAAATACAGCAATAGCACCATTGCAATACACATCGCCATCACAAAGATAATAAATAGGGAACTGATATAAGGTATATTGACATGCAAGGCAACCTGTTTGAAGAGGATATCAATTATGCCCATACCGATAAATACCAATAACGGGTAAAGCGCTTTATAACGGCTGTCTGCAGAGCTAACATGCTGATTCTTTTGCCAACCAATAGAACACAGGATGGCCAATAAACCAAGGGCTATTCCCAGCATCTTGTGTCCTTCCATTTTTTCATGAAAAAAGAAAAATGATGCAAGCAAGGGAATGAACAACGATAGGCGCTGTGCGATCTCTGTCTTGACCAGACCGCTATAGCGAATGGACAAAGCAATAAAAACAAACATTCCCGGAAGTAATACCGCCAAACTCGTATACAACGTCATCGGCATTGCATCCCATACGAACGATTTTAGATCTGGTTGTAAGACAAAATAGGTCAGTGCAACTGCCATGGGGTAATTCCAAACGATAACCTGTTTGGTTTCGACTCCATTTTGTTTTGCCAATTTTAATAAAACAGCGACGGTAACGCTGCAGATGACACTTAATAAAACAAAAATCATGATTCAAATTTCATTTATCGCCAAAGACCACGCTTCTCCTGACGAGCCTGACGTTCCAATTTTACAAATAATTCTGCATATTGTACATTTGGTGCCAGCGTATAGGATACTGCATACCCTTGTTCAACCAAATCCCGATTGATAAACTTCTTTCCAACGTACACATAGGCAAGAAGTCTTCCATACCGATCCCGTTTTCCGACGTCAAAGACCAACTTCACACTTTTCCCGTTCAACATCGCCGTTAAGTACTGTTTCGCTTCTTGACCATAGTACCCGATTTCCTTCCGCGCAGTACGTCTCGTTTCCGGAGCATCTACCCCTATTAACCTAACTTTCTCCCCTTTTGGGGTTCCATTTTCAATGACAAAGGTATCGCCATCAATAACACGCTTTACTTTCGCGTCCTTTTCCTCTCCTTTAAAAGTGAAACCTGTCAACAACAAACAGATCACACTGCCACACACATAAAAATTAATTCGTTTTAGCATAAAATCCAGCGTTTGCCCAAAGGTAGTAAAATACTTCTTTAACAAAACAGCTAAAAAAAGCGATTATATTAACATTAAAAACACATAAATTTAATATAAAAATATAGCTAAAAAACACACAAAAAACTAATCAATTTTGGTGCATAAAATAGCTAAAAACTAAAGCTTATTAGAGAATAAAATTGTTGTAAAAAAAATACAAATAACTTATTTACAACATTATAACAAAATAAATATTCAAAAAAAAATAACAATAAACCAATAAAATTAAGCTAGAAAAACACATTAAAAATGCGTCAAAAAACCATTAAATAAATCAGATATTTTTAATAAAAAATTATTTTTTTCTTTGATATTTCAAAAACATTCGTACATTTGAAATGTCAAACAACAACAGGATGAACAGAACATATACATATTTCTATTTTAACTTCTTTTATTTTAAAAATAAGAGCCGGGATTAGATTGTGTATAAATCATAAAAAATACAAACAAGAAGAGTCCCGGTTCAAATGATCGGGACTCTTTTTTTTGGAGACAACATAGCGAACAAAAAACAATGAGTTTAAAAATTGCAATACAGGGAGCAAAGGCTTCATTTCATGAAGAGGCCGCATTTAAATTTTTCGGAAGAGAAGTTGAGATTGTAGAATGTGATTCATTTAAAAAAACTTGTGAATTGCTGAAGCAAAGAAAAGTCGACTATATCGTTATGGCCATCGAAAATTCAATTGCGGGAAGCTTATTGCCGAATTATAATTTATTGAGAGATTACAAGTTCCATATCACTGGGGAGGTTTACCTAAACATCCAACAGAATCTCATGGTATTGCCGGGCGTAAAATTAAAGGACATCAAACACATCGAATCGCATCCGATTGCCATTCGCCAATGTGAAGAATTTCTTTCTGAACTTGAAGGTGTACGTATAACCGAGGGATCTGATACGGCTGCAACTGCAAAAATGATTGCCGAGCGAAAATTGACGGATACTGCGGCAATTGCAGGGACATTGGCCGCTGAAATATATGGTCTTGAAATATTAGAAAAGAGAATCGAAACCAATAAAAAGAACGCAACGCGTTTCCTCGTACTATCGAATGAGGTTGTCGAACATAAAAATGCCAATAAAGCGTCATTATCATTCCAAACAGGAAATACAGTGGGATCTCTGGCGACTATTTTACAATGTTTTGCTGAACAGAATATCAACTTGAGCAAGATTCAGTCAATGCCGGTAATCGGAAAACGCAATGAATATGATTTTTTCGTCGACGTAGAATGGAAAAAACAAACAGACTACGAAGCAGCTATACGTAAAGTACTCAAACATAGTGTCAATTTCAATATTATGGGCGAGTATGTCAAAAACGAAAAACTATAATTAACAATTTACGCAGACAATATTAAAATAGATAATCAAACTTAACATGAAAAATACATTAGACATCACTCCTTTAAAATCTTGGTTGGATACAGGAGACAAACCTTTAATTATCGCAGGTCCTTGTAGCGCAGAAACAGAAGAGCAGCTGGTATCAACAGCGCATTTGTTGGCAAATACCGGAAAAGTAAATATTTTACGCGCTGGTATCTGGAAGCCACGTACACGTCCGGGAGAATTTGAAGGTATCGGTTCAATTGGTTTGGAGTGGTTGAAAAGAGCGAAAGAAGAAACAGGTTTATTAACAGCTACTGAAGTTGCTACAGCAAAACACGTGGAAGAAGCTTTGGCTGCTGGTGTGGATGTACTATGGGTAGGTGCACGTTCAACGGCAAATCCATTTACTGTACAAGAAATTGCTGATGCTTTGCAAGGCGTAGATATTCCAGTATTTGTTAAAAACCCTGTAAACCCCGATTTATCGCTGTGGATCGGTGCATTGGAACGTATCAACCGTGCTGGTATCAAAAAATTAGGTGCTATTCATAGAGGCTTCTCATCGTACGAGAAAACAGCATTCCGTAATGAACCAATGTGGGATTTAGCGATTCAGTTAAAAACGGCTTGTCCAAACCTACCGATCATCAACGATCCAAGTCACATCTGTGGAAACCGCGAATTGTTACCATACATCGCACAAAAAGCAATGGATATGGATATGCAAGGATTGATTATCGAATCACATATCGATCCATCTGTCGCTTGGACTGACGCAAAACAACAAGTAACGCCAGCTGCATTGGCCGAGTTGATCGACCACTTGACGTTACGTAAAGCTGCTTCGGACAACCCTTCATTTGAAGATAAATTAGCAGAATTGCGTAGCAACATCGACAAATTAGATGATTTGATCATCCAAAAAATTGGTGAACGCATGAAAATTGCTGAGAAAATCGGCGAATACAAACGCGATAACAACGTGACAATTTTGCAAGTTAACCGTTGGGATGAAATTGTTCAAAAACGCACAAAATTAGCGGAAGCGCTTTCTTTGGGTAGCGAATTTGCGACGAAATTCCTGGAATTAATTCACAACGAATCTATCCGCAAACAAAATGCGGTCATGAATACGCAAGAGCAACCAACAGCAGAAGCATAATGAATCAACAAGTCATCACGCTGACGCATCCTGCAAAAAAGATACAGGGCACGGTCCAACTCACAGGTTCAAAATCTGAGAGCAACCGTGCTCTTATTATCCAATCGCTGAGCAAAGGACAAGTTGAAATAGCCAACCTCTCTGAGGCTGCAGATACGGTTACTCTAAACCGCGTATTAAAAATCGCGTCAGAACCGCAACCTGGTTATAATACAATTGACATAGGCCCTGCAGGAACAGCTATGCGCTTCCTTACAGCTTACCTCAACCTTGTTAAAGGCAATTTTATCCTGACAGGGACAGAGCGCATGCAACAGCGTCCAATTGGGATATTGGTCGATGCCATGAAAGAAATTGGTGCCGAAATCCATTATGAAAAAAAGGTGGGTTACCCTCCTTTGAAGATTGAAGGCGGATTATTTCAAGGAAAAGACCGTGTTAAGATTAAAGGAAATATCAGCAGTCAATATATATCGGCCCTGCTATTAATTGCTCCGGCATTAAAAAAGGGACTTACCTTAGAGATTGAAGGCGAATTAACTTCCAGACCTTATGTATCCATGACTTTGGATATGCTTAAAAGTGTCGGGATCCAATATGAATGGACGGAGAATGCGATTAAAATTGCACCGCAAGCATTTGAAAAGCAAACCATATATGTCGAACCAGATTGGAGCGCAGCATCCTATTGGTATGCTATTGTAGCACTAGCTGATGCAGATGCCTCGATCGTATTGCCCGGGCTAAGACAACATAGTTTACAGGGCGATATTGCCATCATAAGCATTATGGAACATTTTGGGGTTTATTCGAGCTTTGAATCGGATGGATTGCATTTAACTAAAAAAGAAATCAATTCAGACAAAACCTTGTTCGACTTTAAAGAATGCCCTGATCTTGCGCAAACAGTAGTCGTTGTCGCAGCTGCTTTAAAACGTGATGTTTCCTTTACAGGTCTAGAAACCTTAAAGATTAAAGAGACCGACCGTATTGCTGCATTGCAGACCGAAATCGCGAAGTTCGGTGCTGAATTGATCGAAGATGGTGACACATACCATCTGAAAACTGCAGGTGTATATCAACCAGAAGATGTGACCTTCGAGACTTACGAGGATCACCGCATGGCGATGGCATTCGCACCTTTGGCTTTAGTTTTTGACCAAATCAAGATTGCTGAACCTCAAGTTGTAGAAAAGTCATATCCTGATTTTTGGAAACATTTACAAGCGCAAGCTTTTATAATTGACTAACATATCAAAAACAGGGATTAACATCAATATTAATCTCTGTTTTATGATACAATCTCCCAGATAGCCTTTTAGCTTGGGACAAAAATTGTAATGTAATCTACTAGGCCATCTTCGAGTTACAGACTCATAATTTGTATTCAGTCTGGTGCTTTAGAATTGCATTTAAAGGCAAATTTATCTAAGTTTATTGAAATTTAATTTTTATGGCAGGAAATTCATTTGGCGATTTATTCAGAATTAGCACTTTCGGCGAATCACACGGCAAAGCTATAGGTGTAATTATTGATGGTTGCCCTTCAAATATAACAATAGACGAGGAATTTATCCAGTCTGAGCTCGACAAACGAAAACCCGGTCAATCTAAGATCACGACACAAAGAAAAGAAAGTGATACTGCACAAATCTTATCTGGCGTATTCGAGGGCAAATCAACGGGAACACCAATAGCAATTGTTATTCCAAATGAAGACCAGCGTTCGAAAGATTACACCCATATCAAAGATATTTTCAGACCTTCCCATGCTGATTTCACTTATCAGATGAAATATGGCATACGTGACTATCGTGGCGGTGGACGGTCCTCGGCGAGGGAAACCGCTGCCCGTGTTGCTGCTGGTGCTGTAGCAAAAAGCTTTCTGAATCAATTTGGCATCGAAATCTTTGCCCACGTTTCGGGGGTAGGCACCATCGAGGCACCAAATGTCGATACCAAAGATCTAAAAGCTTTGCTTGAATTACGGGAAGCTAACATTGCACGTTGTGCAGATCCAGCAACAGCAAATGAAATGGTTGAGTTTATCGACTCGGTCAGAAAAGCGGGTGACACGGTTGGCGGACGTATTTCGGCTGTCATCAGACATGTCCCTGTTGGTTTAGGCGAACCGGTCTTTGATAAGCTCCATGCAGACCTTGCTAAAGCAATGATGAGCATCAATGCGGTACATGGTTTTGAATATGGTTCAGGTTTTGCAGGTTCGGAGTTGCGAGGTTCCGAACATAATGATATATTTGTAGCAGATGACCATGATTTAAATCGAGTGCACACACATACCAACTTTTCTGGAGGGATTCAGGGCGGGATTTCAAATGGTATGGATATTACTTTCAAAGTAGCATTTAAGCCTGTTGCCACTATCATGAGAGATCAAGAAACAGTGGATATCCATGGCAACCCTGCTATTGCAAGTGGCAAGGGGAGACATGACCCTTGTGTTGTTTCGAGAGCAGTAATTATTGTGGAAGCTATGGCAGCACTTGTAATCGCGGATCATCTACTTAAAAATCAAAGTTACAAACATGCTGCAAGATAATTATGTCGTAGGTGTTGATATTGGAGGCACACATATTTCTGCCTGTATCATTGACACAAAACAATGGAATATATACTTAGAAAACGTGGCCAGAAACCACGTTTTTTCTCAAGGAGATGCTAAAACGATTTTACAAACCTGGGCATCAGCTATACGCGATATCATAGCCACCTCACCGGCTCCTATTCAGTTCATCGGCATTGCTATGCCGGGACCCTTTGACTACGAAAATGGAATATCTAAGATACAGGGACAAAGCAAATATGACAATCTGTACAACATGGATGTCAAAGCGCTTTTAGCTGAAGAGCTGGGACTTCCGCCTACGTCTATCCACTTTATCAATGACGCAGCAGCCTTCCTACAAGGTGAAATATTCGTACAGAACTTGCAAACAAACAAGCGGATATTAGGAATTACGTTGGGTACTGGACTTGGATCTGCGGTATGGAATCAAGGTGAAAAAGCCTATGATGCCGCCCTATGGAACAGCCCTTACGAAGATTGTATTTTCGAAGAATTTCTTGTCACACGGTGGTTCATCAAACGTTTCAAAGAAGTAGCAGGAAAAGATGTTACGGGACTTAAAGATATTTTAGATCATCATCGGGAAACTAAGGAATTTCAAATCATCAAAGATGAATATGCTAAACATCTCTTTGATTTTATGCAGTTCTTCGCAGAGAAACATGCTGCTGAAATATTTATAGTCGGTGGCAATATCGCCAAAGCGCTACCTATTTTCATTGGTGACCGAAGTGAATTTGAAAGATTTCAAATTTATACAGCAATACTTGGTGAAAAAGCCGCTATGATTGGCGCTGCGAGTATATTCAATTAAAATATCATCCCAGCCGTTGGAATATTTAGCTTAGTAAAGCAAAAAGATATCCATCTATTAAAACATAGATGGATATTTTTCTGGATTAGCTTCATGCATAATTGCATACACTGTCTCGACAACATCATCAGAAGATGGCTTCGAGAAATAATCCCCATCTGAGCCATATGGCGGACGATGTGCTTTTGCAGTCAGTGTCCTCGGCTGACTATCCAATAGATAGTAGCCATTTTGTTTCTCTAATATCTCTTGCAAGATGAAAGCTGAGGCCCCACCGGGCACATCCTCATCCACAATAAGTAGTTTATTTGTTTTCTTCAGCGATTCAGCACAAAGTTTTCCTTTGTCAAAAGGCTGCAATGTTTGTGCATCAATAATTTCGATGAATATCCCCAAACGTTCCAATTCCACGGCCGCTTCTTCAACAACACGTAAAGTTGACCCATAGGATACCACCGTGATATCCCGCCCCTCTTTAACACATTCGGCATAACCGATTGGCACAGTAAATTCACCAACGTTTTCTGGTAGACGCTCTTTTAGACGATACCCATTCAGACATTCGACAACGATAGCAGGTTCGTCAGAGCGGAACAACGTATTGTACATACCTGCTGCCTGGGTCATATTACGCGGCACACATACATGCAGACCTCTCAAAGATCCTAAAATTACTGACATGGGCGATCCGGAATGCCATATACCTTCCAATCGATGGCCACGTGTACGAATAATTAATGGTGCTTTCTGACCTGCAAAGGTGCGATAACTTAAACTTGCCAAATCATCACTTGCTACTGTAATACCATAGATTAGGTAATCCAGGTATTGGATCTCAGCAATTGGGCGAAGTCCACGGATTGCCAAACCTAGTCCTTTTCCTATAATTGAATTCTCCCGAATACCGGTATCAAATACACGATGCACACCCAGCTTTTCTTGTAAACCTGCAAAACCTTGATTCACATCTCCAATCTTACCGACATCCTCTCCAAACGCCAATAATCGTTCGTCACGCCGGAAGTTCTCTTCAAAACATAGATTCAAGACCTCACGTCCGTCGACCACTTTAGCTTCTTCACTGTAGACTGCAGGTACGACCGTCACGTGAGCAGGTGAATCTACACCATCTGTAAATAATTTTGAATTATAACGTTTCTCATTCAGTTCCTGCTTCTCTTTGTACCAATTTAATAATTGCTGGCGCCCATCGCTATGCTGACCTTTAAGCTCGTGCAACACCTTGCGAACCTGGCCATAAACTTCTTTCAAAGAAGGCTCAACCATCGATTGCAATTTCTTTGACGCAAAATCAGCCCGCTCATTTGGAATACCCTGAAGTAAATCAATAGCTTCCCGAGCTTCGATGCTCAATGTTTTAATATAATCGGCCCAAGCTCGTTTTTGTTCTTGACGAACATGGTCTTTAGCATGTTGATCCAATTGATCCAATTCTTCTGTGGTAGCAATACCAGAACTTACGATCCATTCTTTCATTTTCGCGATACAATCGAAATCAGTTTCCCATTGCAATCTTTCTTGCGATTTATACCGTTCGTGTGAACCTGAAGAAGAGTGTCCTTGAGGCTGCGTCAATTCGGTCACATGAATCAGACATGGAATATGTTTTTCGCGAGCAATTTGGGCGGCCTGCTCGTAGGTTTCACATAAACCCGCATAATCCCATCCCCTCACTTTGAATATCTCGATCCCGTTTGTTAGGTCTTCCTTCTGAAAACCTTTGAGGACTTCGGAGATATCTCCTTTTGTTGTTTGAATTTCATTAGGCACAGATATCCCATACCCATCATCCCAAATAGAAATCACTGTTGGAATCTGGTGAACACCTACGGCGTTGATGACTTCAAAAAATACGCCTTCAGAAGTAGCAGCATTTCCGATAGTGCAGAATGCAACTTCATTTCCTTTATTTGAAAAATAAGATAGATAGTCTAAATTTCTATTCTGCTTATACAACTTAGAAGCCAGGCCCAAGCCCAGCAATCTTGCCATCTGACCGCCAGTGGTCGAAATATCTGAAAACGAGTTTTTCTGAACCATTTGATCCAACCAGTTACCTTGGTCGTCCACAACACGCGTGGCAAAATGGCAGTTCATTTGCCTTCCTGCAGAAGAAGGATCTGCCTCAACATCGGGATGGGCATATAATTGAGAGAAAAAATGATAGACATCACTGATGCCAGAAGCAAATATAAATGTTTGGTCACGGTAATATCCCGACCGCCAGTCCCCATTTCTGAAAACTTTAGCCATCGCGATTTGTGCCAATTCTTTTCCATCGCCAAAAATACCAAACTTAGCCTTACCTGTAAGCACTTCTTTACGTCCCAATAAACTCACGTAACGACTTTCTAAGGCAGTTCGATAATCATTCACAATAATCTTTTTGAACTCGTCAAAGCTCAAAGTGGAAATAGATTCATTGTTTTGGTCAAATGCAGTATCAAACATATTCTTTTTTGTTTCAACAAATTTAACAAAAATATTATTCTATATAATTGGTGTTTATCAAATAAATTGATAATCAATAATTCAGATTTGAAATAGAATATTCTAATTTCTCAAATTAGTACTTTTTGACAAAAAATCCTAATTTTTACAGATTTTTAATTCCAATCAGCAGGCAAAAACACCATTGTCCTTTTTAATTTTTATTTTTGGGTCTTACATTCATCATTTTGAATTTTTCAGCACTTAAACTAGATAAAATCCTTGTCGCTAATCTTGAAAAACAAAAGCTTTCTTCGCTTACACCTATTCAAGAAATAGCTATCCCTGCCATTTTGGAAGGTAGAGACTGTTTGGCGATTGCCCCAACCGGCACGGGAAAAACGGAGGCTTACGCTATCCCCATTATTCAGCGTTTACGAACCAAGATTACCGCAGATCATTTATCGGTCCTTATACTCCTTCCTACACGCGAACTCTGTATACAGACCAAACAGCGCATATCGGGGCTTATCGATGGAATGGAGTTGACTATCGCCAGCTTCTATGGTGGCGGAACTTATGAAAGTCAACTCGACGTTTATCCGAAAGCCCAGATGGTCCTTGCGACTCCAGGACGTTTGCTGGATTTTATTGAACAAGGCATTATCGATCTAAAAACGATAGATATCCTGGTGATCGATGAATTCGATCAATTGTTAGATCTCGGTTTCACGAAAGAAATCAATAAAATCATCAGCACATTGCCTGCTGAGAGACAAACCATTTTCAGTTCAGCTACGAAAACCCCTGAAATCGAAAAAATTGTTCGAAAAAGATTAAGTACCCCTGTTGAGATTAACCTAGAAACAACGGCCAAAAAGGGTCAAATAGAAGAATCTGTCCTCTATGTTGATAAAAATGATAAAAAGACCCTTCTGCGTTATCTCCTTGAAAACCGTATTGCACAGCAAGTAATCGTTTTCACGCGAACAGTTCATGCTGTCGAACGCATCGCAACAGATTTAGATCGAAATGGCATTTCTTGCTCGGCATTATATGGCGATATAGCGCAGCAAAAACGAGAAGAGATTATTACTAAATTCAGACAAAAAGAGGTACGTGTATTAATTGCGACGGACCTTTTGGCTCGAGGGGTAGATTTTCCGGACCTAGAAGCTATCATCAACTACGAAATTCCGGATTCCGCCGAGCTCTATACGCATCGAATCGGTCGAACAGGTCGTTCGGAAGCAGAGGGAAAAGCATTTACCTTTTGCGATGCGGAGGACAATGAAAAGTGGATAAAATTACAGTTATCCTTAAAACGGCAAATTAAAATTGACGATCAACATCCTTATTTATTGAGCTGGGAGAAAATGCGTTCTAGCAGCCAAAACAATCAACGAAAAGGCGGTTCGAAATCAAGAAAACGTCGTTAATTAATAAATATTCTTTTACTTTTACCAGCAAATCAAAAAATCACAATCCGAGATGAGTACAATACATTTATTTGACGATAGCAACAATGCGAATGATAATCGTTTGGGAGACCTGGAAAAAACGATTATAATAAATAGCCTGATGGAAGTTCCCTTTGAAGAGCGGGATGAAGAGTGGCGTGATATTTTTCTGGCTAATATTGCTGAATGCACCTTAAAATTAGCAGAAACAGAAGTGGTTGTTGGTCCTGATGGGTTCCCCTATTTTCAACTCGAAAGTGTTCCGAAAGATCAGAACTTTCAGGCCTTTGTCATTAAAAATCGGCTGAAGGATTTCGTGTTGCCAAAAGGTTTTGGTATTGCTATCAATACACAAAATGAAAACCCCGACTGGGTATTCACCTACGGCGACTTGGTTAACTACTTTTTAAACGGAGAGTTTTATACAGATGATAGTGTTTTCTCAAAGAAAAATGAACAAACGATTATCGGTCAAGATGAAGAAATATTAGTGGGGCAACCTGCCGAGACCATTCTTCCACAGGCTGTCCGCAACCAATTACGTGAATTTTTAGATTATTATGGCGTAAAGAATGCAAAGGTGATGCTCATTGCGCGTAATTATAAAGATGAAGAAAATGCTTCACAAGATTTGGCATTCAATATCGCTGCGAACCAATTCAGGACTGAAAAAGAATTCACCAACATCATGGAAGCAATTGGCTGGTTTCTTCCGAGACATTATTCTTATATCGGATTGGATGAATTTGCAGTAGACAATGGTTTTATGCCACTGTAAAAGACAGAAACTAAAATATATACAAACATAATTAATCCATGTTTCCATTTAACGTAAGAGTGTACGGAATATTGATCAATGAAAATCAAGAGGTATTGATCAGCGACGAAAGAACGGAAAATGTTTCATTTACCAAATTCCCTGGTGGGGGCTTAGAATACGGAGAAGGCTTATTGGATGCTTTGATCCGGGAGTATCAGGAAGAATGTGCTTTTGACATTGCTGTGGTTAAACATATTTACACCACAGACTTTTATGAGAAATCAAGTTTTAACGATAGCCAAATCATATCGATTTACTATCAGGTCAAGAATACCTCAGCTATTCAGATCAGAACGACTACCAAAGCCTTTGACTTCGATCCTGATCAGAAACCTGAAGATAATAAGCTTCAGTCTTTTCGATGGGTACCGATTGAATCGGTGTTAACGGAAGATTTGACCTTCAAAACAGATCAGATCGCCTGGGAAGAATTCTTAAAAACGGTCAAATAATAATAATTTTTCAATTTTCATCATTTTTATTTGTATTTAAAAAATAAAGACATATCTTTACGTAAACCAATGGAAATACTTGATTTTTTTAAAGTATTGACCTTAATAATTACATTTTATTATTTATTTGACATCTCGCATGTGACGAGGAATAAAAGTAGAGGAGCGTGGGATGAGACATACATTGGTTTATTGAATTTGTAAATTCCTAGTCCTATAGGTTTTTTAATAGTTAGTGTGATTTTATGGCGATACTCCCCGTATCGCCTTATTTATTTTACACTTTTTTCCAGCGCCTATTTGAATCCCATATAAGAAGCAAAACAAAGGTTTTTATGTAAAACATCAACATTTTTAAAGCCAACTTGTGTCAATAAGTTGAGTTGATAAATCAGCGATCTTGGTGTATCCTCGTGTTCAATATAGTCAAAAACATGATCACGGTACTGTTCATCCTTCAGGCTAGTTAAGTATTCACCATATTTTTCTCTATAAATTAATTTTTGAAGCTGTTCATTATTTTGCTCAATCAAATCAAAAATCCACACACTTCCCCCGGTTCTCAATAAGCGGAACAGCTTGCCAAACGCATTTTCCCAATCTTTATCATCTCGAAGATGATGTAAAACGGATGTTGCGATGATGACATCAAATTTGTCTTCTTCCAAAGCAGCAGTACGAAAGTCGCCTTTAATCAAATGAATTTCTCCGTTGGTCAATTTTCCAACGCGTTCCTTTGCCCTATTTAACATGGGCTGGCTCAGGTCCAACAGACTAACATTTGGATTAGACTCCAATTTTTGCAATAGTTTTACGTCGTAATTGCCAGCCCCACATCCAATGTCCAATATATTTTGAGCGTTTGGATAAAGACTGACAATGGCATCCGTAATAAGCTCCATATTCCATACCGCATCCAATGTGGTTGCTTGACCTGTTTCTAAATTTGAGAACCGTTCGACATCATTGTCAAACCGTGTTTCAATCTCCTGTAGTGTAGCTTTGTTCATCTCTAAATTGTTTATGCTCTAAAGTTCAGATAGATTCCCCCTACAGCTGTATCTTACAGTCCATCGGGCATTTCATCCATTAATTTTTAATAATTTAAAGGTAGGACTAACTGGAATTCATTAAAAATATTTATTTTGTCATCAATTCATACCAAAAAAGTATCGATGGAAATCCGACATCTCATTTATTTCAAAACAGTAGCCGAAGAGCTTCATTTTGGCCGAGCAGCAGAACGCTTATTTATGTCCCAGCCCCCATTAAGCCGGCAGATTAAAGATCTAGAAGACGAATTGGGTGTTATTCTTTTCTTCCGGACCAACAAACGTGTCGAGCTAACTGAAGCAGGTAAATACTTTTTGGAGGAAGTGTTAGAGATTCTGCAGAACATAGAGCACAGCAAAACGATCACCAAACAGATTCACAACAATATCTCCGGAGAATTCAAACTAGGCTATATCAGTTCAACACCAAAAAAGATGCTTGCCACAGTATTGAAGCAAATTCAACAAAAGTTTCCATACTTAAGGGTTAGTCTTTTTGAAACTTCGACACAGAAGCAGAAGCTGGCGTTGGAAAATGGAAAATTGGATCTAGGCATCATGCGCGCTCCAATTTATTCAAATGAATTGCTGACCACTCCTCTTTTCGAAGACCCTATGGTGATTGTAGGTCCTTCACAGGTGGAATTTAATGCGATCAACTTTTTTAATGAAAGTTTCATTTCTTTCAATCAGAAATACGCCTCCGAATATCACCGGCTTGTTATTAACACCTGTAATCGCATGGGCTTCGAACCTAAGATTGTACACCAGAGCAATTCGATGTCTTCCATCCTTGAGTTGGTAGCACAGGGGTTGGGCCTGGCAGTCGTCCCCTATTCCACCATCAAACAATACCCGCATTTAAACCTAAAAATCATGAAGCTTGAAGATATGGATAGCAAAACAGAAGTGATCCTGGTCTCTAATATAAAAAGTAAAAACAGTGCATTAGGCGAATTTATAGCCTGTATCCAGAAAGAGTATATTGATTTCAATGCGTCCTAAAGGGGCATCTATTGAAATTCCAGCATAAAAAAAGGAGTCAGCATGTTGCTGACTCCTTTTTTTTGGATCGAAGAGCAATATTACCTCTTCTCGAATTTATACGCTAGCGTTGCCATAAAACTACGCGGTGGAATCGGATTCACACTATAGTTTTCATGGATATAATAATTAAACGCGTTGGTAATATTGGATAATTTACCCAAAATACTCCAGTTTTTATAAGCATAACCAGCGGAGAAATCTATGGTCGTAAATGGACTAACAGAGATCAGACGATTGAGGCCATCGCGTACATTGATCTTAGTATTATTCCAACCTGCATTACGTCGACCTGTATAAAATGCGGAAAAACCTAATTTCAGTCCTTTAACTGTCCCATTTTGAATGGTATAAAACACGGTCCCATTAGCCGTATGTGCTGTGGTTCCTACCAGACGTACATTTTCTTCGTTCCCAGAAATTTCAGTCACTTTCTCCTTACCATCAACGATGGTTGTATAACTTGAAATCGGATTGGTTTCGGTATAACGCATATAATTGTAGGAATAACCTGCAATTACATTCAGTCCTGGGAGTAAGGTTCCAGTAACATCAACTTCCAATCCGCTTGAAGCCGTCTTTCCAGAAAATTCTTTCATATTTGCATCGCTATTGCTTGTTCCATTCGGAAGCACCAATAACTGTTGGGCAAAGCGATTGTTGTTAATTCTATACCAAGCAACATTTGCGGATAACCTACCGTTGAAAAAGTCATTTTTCACACCGGCCTCATACTGATCGATGATAGAGGGAGCCATCGGTTGGTAATTCACATCATATCCCGAATTCGATGTAAAGTTATTTGCATAAGTGACATAGACACTTGATGAGCGGATCGGCTGATAGATCAATCCAAATTTAGGCGACCATGCTTTATCCACTTTTGCTCCAATCGGATTTTTTTGACCATCTAGATTAATAATCTCTTCCGATTGATTCGTCGCATAAGTATACTTTTCCGAATTCGGTGTACGCTGATACGTGTAGCGAATACCAGCCAACACTTTAAATTGTTCAGTAACTTCTATTAGGTCCTGAAAAAATACGCCATAACGAAAGATATCCGTCGTTGTTTTGGTCAATAAATCCGCTTGTGGCATATCTGTCCGAAGTCCATTTCCCGAAGCCAAATGCTGCGCAGTTTGCGAGGGATTAAAGACATAAATAGAATCGTATACACCGCCCACATTTTTAGATGCATCAATTTTATAGGCATACGCATTTGAATGCGACTGATCGGCATCTGCTCCCACCAAGATCTTATGCTTGATCGCCCCTGTTTTTACAGTTCCTGTTAGATTCAATTGCTGATTGGCTGTAAACTCATTTGATTTGGATCGGGTTAAATTCCGTGGAGCAATTCCATTTTTATTCGCTTGAATCCGATCTGATCCATAGTAATCACGATCGTAGGTTTGGTAACTTGCTATTGCGTTTAAATTCCATGAATCATTAAACTTATGGTTCAAATTGATCTGCCCGTTTGAGGTATTTGTTCTGTTGAAAGCAAAAGGCACATTCATAAAAGTGTTTCTTCCAACTTCATTATTCAACTTACCATCCACGGTCCCCATTCCAAAGTCCGGCGTAAAATCACTTTTTAAGTAATCGAATGTAAAGTTGAGATCAGTTTTATCGGATATTTTATATAAAACAGAAGGATTTACATATGTACGTTTTGATGTGACCTGATCCCTAAAGCTACCCGCTTTTTCATAAGTTCCGATAACCCGGAATGCAACCTTATTGGAGATTGGACCATACACATCTACTGTTGGTTTATAAAAGTCATAACTTCCTACACGCATTGACGCTTCGCCTCCATAATAAAATTTAGGCTTTTTCGTCACTAGGTTTACAACGGCCCCACCAGATACAACGCCATACAACAAAGCAGAACTTCCTTTTAAAATCTCGACAGATTCTAAGGTGCTCGCCTCAATCGAACCTCCATTATTGGTTCGCGCGCCATTCTTAAATATATTATTTCCGCCTAAGCTATAGCCCCTTGCGTAAAAATTTTCGTTGACCCCACCACGGTTCGCTCCCATCGCGACACCGTTTGCATTTTTTAGCGCGTCGCTCAGGCGATTAACCTGTTGATCCGCAATTACCTGTTCGTTTATAATTTGTACACTCTGCGGCAAATCCCGGTCAATAATCCCTGCTTTACCCACATTCACTGTTTTGCTGTTGTGCGAGTTGTAGCCCACGACTTCCACTTGTTCCAATTGAGATTCAGAAATATTCAAAGCAACATTCACGGCCATCGCCTTTCCATTTTTAACCTCTATAGTACGCTCCTCGACTCCATTTCCGATACTTTTGATCCGAATAGTATAGGTTCCATCCGGAAGATTAGAGAAATGGAAGCTTCCATCACCTGAAGTCGAAGTAGACCTACCTAAAGAAACTATGGTTACTGTAGCCGATTCAATTGGTGCACCATCTTTGGTTTTAACACGGCCATGTATCCCCTTACTTTGCGCCGATGCATCCAAATGAATTGCTCCTACTAATCCTAGACTTAAAACAAGTCCTAGAAAAGTTCTTTTCATGTTAATAAATTGTGAGTTCGTAAAAATTATTTGTCGGCGCAAACATACGATATTATTTTATTGTTTAGAATAGTTTTAAATAAAAATAGTTTATTACGCTAATAAAGCATGATTGAGCTGTATAGCAACTATGATATGCTGCACGGATTCATTGTAACTATTTCTATTATTCATCAGTATTTCCTACATTTATACCAGAACTAACATCCCAACTAATCAATCCAATGAGAAAGTATAAGCTCCTACTCGCCGTCTTTATTTATCTATTCGTTCCCACAGTTTTGCTTGGCCAGCACACACAGGTTGATCATGATCTTACAGAAATTATGCGTCGCTATAATGCCGTAGGGCTCAGTGTGGTCGTCGTCAAAAACAATAAAATTGAGTATCACAAAAATTATGGTTACAAAAACTTGGAAACCAAAACGCCTCTCGGAGAAAATGACCTCTTTCGGATTGCTTCGATTTCAAAGTCATTCACCGCAACATCATTGATGCAATTAATAGCGGATGGCCGATGCAAACTCGACGACGACTTCGGGGATTTGATAGGTTTCCCAATCAGAAATCCGAATTTTCCAGGCAAAAAAATCACCGTCCGGATGATCCTTTCCCATACCTCCAGTATCAATGATAAAAACGGTTACTTCAACCTAGATGTCATCAATCCATCCAAGAACCCCAATTGGAAAGATTCCTACAATCTTTATGAACCCGGCACACAATACCAATATTGTAATCTCAATTTTAATATGGCAGGAGCTGTTCTGGAGAAACTGACCAATACACGCGTCGACAGCTATATTGTTAACCATATCCTCAAACCGCTCAACCTATATGGTGGTTATTGTATCGACTCTTTGGACCAAAGAAGATTTGTTCCTTTATATTCCTTTGATGCTAAAGGTACACCGCATGAAGAACCCAGTGCCTATAATCCACGTCGGGAGGAACTCAATCAGTACATCTTGGGCTATAGCACTCCTGTGCTCTCTCCGACAGGTGGAATGAAAATATCTGCCTTAGATTTAGCTAAATATATGATGATGCATATGAATTACGGCCATAGTCAGGGAAAAAACATCATCGATAAAAAGTATGCGAAGATTATGCAGACCGCTGTAAATAAGGAATCGGGCTATGGATTAGCTATGATGAATAATTCTAAAATTATACCGGGGATTACTTTGACAGGCCATACGGGTTCGGCTTACGGGCTTTATAGTGCACTATTTTTCAACCCTGCAAAGAAATATGGCTTTATTGTCATTACAAACGGCTGCAATATTCCCGACAGCGATGACTTCAACCCTTTGCTTGAAGACTGCATTAGCGCCCTGTACGATGCTTACATTGAATAGGCAACGGCTTACATCAAATAGGCAAAAGTTTAATAAATAAACGAAAGCCAAACCCATCAAATAGAGCCTTGTCCCGGTTTATGGCAAAACCAGGAGCCTTCGGATAACTGGACAATAACAAAGTAAAAAAGCTGC
>NZ_DJTD01000054.1:62985-64621 GCF_002440385.1 Sphingobacterium sp. UBA6317
GCAGCTTTTTTACTTTGTTATTTTTACTATTTCTTGTTTTCCACCCAGTTTACAATAGCAGGGTCCAGCGGATTCGTCGCAGAACGGAAACGATGGACAAGTTTGCCGTTCTCATCAATCAAAAACTTTTCAAAGTTCCATTTGATATCACCTTTAAAATCTGGGTTCTCCTGAGCGGTCAAATATTTAAACAAGGGTGAAATTTGATCTCCTTTTACATCGACCTTTTCGGCCATTAAAAAATCAACACCATAATTTTGTTCACAAAACTCTTGAATCTGCGCATTTGAACCCGGTTCCTGTTGTCCAAAATTATTTGCCGGAAAGCCAATAATAACGAGCTTATTGCCATAGGTCTTGTGCAATTCCTCCAAATCTTTGTACTGTTTTGTGAAACCACATTTTGAGGCAGTATTCACGATCAATATTTTCTTCCCCTTGAAATCGGACATTTTCACTTCTTGCCCTTCAAGTGTCGTAAACTTAAAATCATAAAAGTTGGGATTGCCAAATAACATTGACATATACACCATAATAGTTGCAATAATCATATTTAATTATTTTAAAGACTTAACAATGAATTACTTTCTCTTTCCAATACCGCATCAAAAAGCTCGTTGATAGGAGATTTTAAAATGGTCCCTACCTGTATCTGATGTGCTTCACAGACTTCCCGCAAGATTAAATCAAAACTATACGCAATAGAACCCACAAAGTGACATGCATATTTATTATAGTCTGGATAGGTCAAAATCGAAGCTTGAACAAATTCTTCGAATCCACTCTTTACCAGATCTATAATATAGGGATGGGTAATATTATCGGACATGAACGGCGCAAAAGATGCTAAGAAAGCATTTGGACGTTCTTTTTGATAAACATTTTTGATGACAATCTCTTTATTGATTCTGTATTTGTTCGCAAATTTTTCGTTCAGATCTTTCGGCATACGGCCATATAGGAAAAGCCTGACCAGGTTTTTTCCAAAATATGCCCCCGACCCCTCATCACCTAATACGTAGCCATTTCCATTATGTGAGGGCATAAGCTCCTCCCCGTCAAAAAAACTCAAATCAGACCCCGTCCCCAATGTCGCTACATAACCTTTTTTATTACCACAGGTCGCTAAGGCACTACCAAAAAGATCGTTCTCAACAGAAATGTAAGCGTTTTCGAATAAGGGTGTCAATGCATTTGAAACCATTTCCCGACGATCGGGCGTAATGCATCCCGCACCAAAAAAATACAACTCAGTAACTTCATCGGCATAGGGAATAATTTCGGGTATTTCCTTAATAACACGTGTGATTTCCTTTTCATTCACAAAAAAAGGATTAAGTCCATTTGTACTGAATGAGATAGGCGCACTATCTGGCAATTCCAACTTCCAATCCGACTTTGAAGAGCCGCTATCAACAACTAAGATCATACAAATTCTTGATTATTTTCCCCCTATAAACTACTGTATCAAACTTAGCAAAAATTCTGATAAAAAACAGATTTTTTGCTTCATCTCCCCAGCCCAATTAAAACCGTCGTTTTATCCAAAGCAGCAATTTTGCCATCGAATTATACCTCATTTCTTAAATAAATTTATGTATATTGGAGGATACTATCAGCTGCTTCCTGTCATCAT
>NZ_DJTD01000054.1:64728-111725 GCF_002440385.1 Sphingobacterium sp. UBA6317
ATGATGACAGGAAGCAGCTGATTCATAATTGTAGAACCAACAATCTTTTTTTTTGTTTGGTTAAGCGTACGATACTTGTAATTTTGTAAGCTCATACTAAAATCATCTTTCATGGACAGTGACCCTTTCAACATACCCGAAATACATTTTGAGGTATCATTTTCAGAAGCACAAGCTCATTACATCGAAGTAAAAATGAGCATCACAAAGCTCAACCAGCCTTATGTCGATCTAAAAATGCCAGTTTGGTCTCCTGGATCTTATTTAATTCGTGAATATGCTAAAAATGTAGAACGATTTCGATCATTTGACAAAACAGGAAATACGATTTCCTATCAGAAAATTTCAAAAAATACCTGGCGAATACCCACAGAATCTTTGGATCAAATCGAAGTAATCTACGCTGTATACGGTTTTGAAGTTTCTGTGCGTACCAACTTTTTCGATAGTGATCATGCTTTTATTGTGCCTACGGCAACTTTCTTTCATATCGATGGCCGTATAGACAGTCCTTCAACAGTCAGCATAGCACTAAAAGATTCTTGGGCAAGTATATCAACAGGACTCGAACAAATTGAAGAACATAAGTTTTATGCACCAAATTTTGACGTATTATACGATACGCCCATAGAAGCGGGTAACCAAGATGTCTGGAAATTCCAAGCTGCCGGTGTCGAGCATGAATGCGCCATGGTCGGAGGTGGTAGTTATGATAAAGACCGTCTGACGAAAGATATCACACGTATCGTCGAAGAGGAAACCCGCATCTGGGGTTCGAACCCCAATGAGCGATATGTCATTATTACCCACAATTACCAATCTGGAGGTGGAGGCCTAGAACATCTCAATTCAACAGTATTGGGAGCGTCGAGGAATGCGTATTTAAATGAGACAAGCTACAAAAACTATTTGAGTCTCGTTGCGCATGAATATTTTCACTTATGGAATGTCAAGCGCTTACGTCCAAAAGCATTAGGACCGTTTAATTACGATGGCGAGAACTATACCACAGGCCTCTGGATCATGGAAGGATTCACTTCGTATTATGATAATTTAATTATTAAACGCTGTGGATTTTATCATGAAAAAGAGTACCTCGCTTTGCTAGCTAACGATTTCAATATTGTACTGAACCGACCGGGTCATGCGATACAGTCTGCCGCAGCCTCAAGTTTCGATACCTGGATTAAATATTATAGGCCTGATGAAAATTCGATGAATTCAGGAATTTCCTATTACAACAAGGGGGCAATGCTGACAGCATTGTTGGATATTAAAATTATCGCTGCTACAGAAGGTCGACTAAAATTGGATGATGTTATCCGTGAGGCTTATGAGGAGTTCTACCTAAAACTTGATCGCGGATTTGAAGAAAATGAATTGAGAAGCCTTGCTGAACGCATCGCAGGCACGTCGTTAGACGACATTTTCAATGCTGCCCATCAGGACGGAGAACTGGATTATAACGATTATTTTAATCTCGTTGGTTACGAAATTGTGGATACCAATATTGATAACAACACATTGACATTCGGCATTACGACCAACAAAGTGGATGGGTTAATTTCGGTAGCAACAGTGGAAAAAGGCTCTGGTGCGTATGACGCCGGATTGAATGTAAAAGACGAACTGATTGCAATTAATAATAACAGGCTCGACGTGAAAGACAAGGAAATTGATTTCATTGTTCAACATGCCAAAGAGGGGGAAACATTAAACTTCCTGGTGGCACGAGATGGTTTAGTGCGTGAAATCCCTGTTCAGATCAGAAAGAGCAATAAAAAGATCTATGAAATCCGTCCGCTCAAAGAACAAACCTTTTTACAGGAATTGCTGGGTAAAATCTGGATGGCATAACACGAAAGTACTAGTATTAAAATTAAAAAAGAATAGCGGGGTCTCCCGCTATTCTTTTTTAAAATTTATATCTTACCGAAAAACCGATCGGATCAAATAATTTGATACTGGATTCGTTTAGAAAATCGAAATAAGGTTTTACATCCAATGAGATCTGAAATGGAGCTTGGGGAATATTATATTCAATACCAACAATACCGTCGATACTTAAATTGAGTTGTGAGTCAAACGAATGACGTTGACCATCTATAATTTTATCTTTCTCTTTATAAGAGCCTACGCTACCACCGAAACCATAATACCAATTGAATCCTCCAGTCAATGGTTTATAGATTTCATATAAACCAACAACGCGGAAACGGCGGAAATCAGAATTGCTCTGAATGCTCATGATAGCCTCCAATGCATGGTCCGAGTTAAGCGTATGACGATATGTAATTCCCTGAGCAGACCCAAAACGTCCACCAATAGCACCCTTATTGTCCAACTGAGCCATAGCTCTATTGGATAATGCTCCAAACATCAGCATTCCACCGACAGCCAAAAATATTTTTCTCATAAAAATCGTACGCTTTTTTGCTTTACATTTTTTTCAAACATAGATAAATTGCTTTTTATATGCAATATATTGCAGTGCACATAAAAACTATTTACCAGAACTTCCCCTATGAAGGACCTTTTCAATAGGGTAAATATCCACTACAGCTATAACGAAACAATGTTTAATTTGTTATGACAATAATCCCGAATTATCCAACTTTATTTCTGTATATTTAGATCAATACAGCATGTAGTAGTAACCAAATAAACTCAAGTGATATGGGCAGAATTTTTGACTTTATAACCTTATATAAAGAAAAATACGCAAAGGACATCATGGTGGCAGGTCGAGATGGAAACGGCCAGTGGAAAACGTATTCTACCAAAGAGTACACCGACGCGATTGACACCTTAAGCAGGGCGTTACTTAAACTAGGCCTCAAAAAAGGTGATCGGGTCGGAATCATGTCCGGCAACCGTCCCGAATGGAATTTAGTTGATTTTGCCTGCAATCAAATCGGTCTCGCAACTGTTCCCCTCTATCCCACATTATCTGCACAGGATCTTTCATTTATCGTGAATGACTCGGATGTCAATGTACTCTTTGTCAGCAACAGCGAATTGACAGACCGTATTGAACAAGCGATCAGGGAGCACGGTATACACCCACAACTGTATACTTTTGATGCCATTGAAAATTATACCCAGCTAAAAACATTCATCGAAACAGCAAAAGATGACTCAACTGATCTAGCTCCGCTTCGTGATGCAGTCACAGAAGATGATCTGCTAACCTTAATTTACACTTCAGGTACCACAGGACGTCCTAAAGGCGTATACTTGTCCCACAAAAATGTATACAGCAACGTCTTGGCCTGCAATCATCTCATCCGATCAGATTTCAAAACGGCGCTAAGCTTTCTTCCGCTATGCCATATCTTTGAACGCATGGTAGTATATATGTACTATTCGAAAGGAATCCAGATCTATTTTTCGGAAACCTTAGACAATGTCGTTGCCGATATCAACGATGTCAAACCGGATGTCTTCACCACAGTACCGCGTGTACTGGAAAAAGTATACGATAAGATTATTGAAAAAGGGAAAGCCTTAACGGGATTAAAAAAGAAAATTTTCTTCTGGGCTGTTGATCTCGGACTGAAATTTCAAGAACCTGAACGAAATGGACCGCTTTACAATCTCAAACTTGCGATTGCTAGAAAACTCATATTTTCCAAATGGCAAGAAGCTCTTGGCGGAAATATTAAAATTATCGTGTCAGGTGGCGCTGCCCTTCAAGAACGTTTAGCGCGTGTATTCTGGGCTGCTGGACTTAAAGTGCTCGAAGGTTATGGGTTAACTGAAACCTCCCCCGTAATTGCGGTAAACTCGTACTTACCCAATGGATTGAAATTTGGGACGGTAGGGAAACCCCTCAAAAACTTAGAAGTTAAAATTGCTTCAGATGGCGAAATCCTTGTCAAAGGTCCTAGTATCACGACTGGCTATTATAAAAATGAAGAAGCCACGAAAGAGGCTTTTGACGATCATGGATTCTTCAAAACAGGCGACATCGGAGAAATAACATCCGATGGTTTCCTTAAAATCACCGATCGAAAAAAGGAAATGTTTAAGACGGCAGGTGGTAAATATATTGCCCCCCAATCCATTGAAAACAAACTCATGGAATCTACATTAATCGGACAAGTCATGGTTTTCGGAGAAAATAGAAAATTTCCTGGAGCCTTGATTGTTCCTGCATTTGATGTGCTGTCAAAATGGGCAAGCCAAAAAGGTATTTCCAGTGGTTCAAACGAAGAAATCATCAAAAATCCAGAAGTAATCCAAAAATATCAGGAAGAAATTAACCGATTATCTACTAACTTTGGGCATTGGGAAATTGTCAAGAAATTTATTCTTCTTCCAAAGGAATGGACAATCAACGACGGTCAATTGACGCCAAAATTGAGTTTAAAACGAAAAATTATTTTAAAAGAGAACGAAGCTGTAATCGACAAATTGTATCAGGAACAAAACCAAGAATAGCAATTTGCACGATTATTGGGGCTGATCATCTTATTATGAAGCACGTTACACTACGAGATTTATTTACACTCGCCTACTGGAAAAACATTTGGCATGTCTTAGTTGATGCCTTTAATGGATTCAATGATGACAAATGTATGAAGAAGAGTGCTTCATTGGCTTACTATACCGTCTTCTCCATCGGCCCACTTCTTATGATTGTGATCTGGTGTATCGGCTTCTTCTACGGAGAACATCTTCAGAGTGGATCTTCG
Source organism: Sphingobacterium sp. UBA6317 (assembly GCF_002440385.1). Classification (NCBI taxonomy): domain Bacteria; kingdom Pseudomonadati; phylum Bacteroidota; class Sphingobacteriia; order Sphingobacteriales; family Sphingobacteriaceae; genus Sphingobacterium; species Sphingobacterium sp. UBA6317. The sequence continues at coordinate 69,426 of NZ_DJTD01000054.1, forward strand.
GCGCAGGATCAGGTGTTGGAGGAAGTCATGGTTCTTTTTGGACAGGATGTAACAACGCAGATCCAGTCCTATCTTCAAAAGATAACTTTCGAGAATAAATCCAATATGGGGATCACGATAGGTATTGTTACATTGATTCTCTCCTCTACGACCTTATTCGTTGATATACAAGACTCCATAAACAATATCTGGAAAGTAAAACCGAAACCCAAAAAAGGCTGGTTAAAATTAATCATCAATAGATTGATTTCTTTTTCCATCGTGATCGCCTTGGGCTTTTTACTAATTGCTTCACTCATGATCAATGGAGTTATCGTTGCCGTGACCAATTTAGTTATGACCTATTTTCCCTTTATTCCCATTGCGCTTATCTCGTGGGTAAATACAGGCATCACTTTCTCGGTCATTGTCATTTTATTTGGCTTTATCTTTTCTTTCCTTCCCGATGCCAAAGTAAAATTCAGAGACATGCTCGGGGGAGCCATTTTTACAGGTTTACTTTTCATGTTAGGCCGGTACGGCATTTCAATCTATCTGAATCTCTCTTCCACAGCCAGCTTTTATGGAGCCGCAGGATCGATAATTGTCATGTTATTATGGATCTACTATTCGGCTGCGATATTGTATTTTGGGGCAGAATTCACCAAGTTTTATGCCATTAAATTTGGCGCGGGCATTGTGCCTTCCACATTTGCGGTAGCGGTTGAACAGACGGAAAAAGTTAAAAAAACAGGAAGCGACGCCGAAGCACATGTTGGAGACACCATTCAGGTCTTAAAACAATAAATTTATTTTTTGTCTTTTTTACCACTGATGGAACCGTCTATACCGATGACGTCAATGACTTTGTCTCCAATCTGCGTGATATCGGATTTTAACCCGATCATGACGGTAAAAATATTAACAGGCCTATCCTGTATCTTCCTAAAATTATGGAGATAACCAAGCTCGAGCCCTAAAAAGAAGCCATTAAATTTGTAATCTGCGCCAGCCCCCAATTTACTGGAAAAATTCAGATGATTTTTATTCTCCATCTTGACGAGCTTTTGATCTGCCAGCACACGCGCTCTCGGCTCACTCGCCAGACCAACGCCAGGCCCAGCAAAACCATAGATATTCAGTCTACGCATCTGTTTCCTAATCCCGCCCGAGAATGAAAAAGTATAGAAATTCGTATTGGCATCTTCTATGCGGTATTCGAAATCGGGATCAATTAAGGGTTGTTTGTACTTAAATGAAAGTGTATAAAGCGTGGGGGATACAAAAAACATAGAATTTTTCAGGGATATATCTAAACCAATACTACCCGAAAACTTTGGCGAAAGTATATCTTTGGTTTTCCCGATCGGAAAACCCATTCCGGTTGTACCCCAATAGTAAACTTTTCGATAATGTATCGTATCAACGCCGCCCTGAGCCCGTATAGAGCTCCAACACAAAGAAAGAAGGAGAAAAGTAAAAAAGAATTGTTTCATTTAAATGCGTTCAATATTGAATAACAACAATATTAAACGCATTTTGTTCAAAAAATCGTCCGACTATAGATAACTTTTTGATTGCGGCCCTTGGTTGAACAACAAATCGATAATACTCAAATCTGGGTAAAATCCATTTTTATCAGAGAAAACCTGATAATATTCTTTTGGATCAGGCCATATACTTTCTTTTTTGGGATGTATAAGGTTGCGGAAATCGATCGCTTCTAACGGCTCGGCCACATACGCTTCTGTAAACCCTATTGTTCGTTTAAGTTTGATTGATTTTAGAATAAGCTCCAGCTGGGCCACATTAAAATCGACGAGATAGTCATATTTACCTTCGTAAAACCGTATAAAATCATCCTCATAATACTCAAAATATGCAGAACTCCGGTAAGCGGTCTGTATACTTAACCAGTGTAAACGTTGCCAGTTAAATTCATAACTTATCCGAATATCTTTCATGGGAACTCGTTCTTTATTGCCATGTTGAATGGGTACGATCAAATCCTGCACACCATTTGCTGAAGCAATGCGTGCCCGCGTACGATAGCTCTGCTTTTGAAAATGCTCGTATTTCTCGATGAACAAAGGAAGATTATGCTCTTGTATTGTATGAAAATAAGATATTGGTGGAAGATAACATGCCGGAAGTAATAACTGCGATTCCATAAAAACTGATGATTTTTGTTATAAGTGACGCAAAAATAACTTAAATTAAGGATATTTGTAAAGAACACTGGGAATTTTAGCTATAGCATGAAACAAAAAGCGTTAAACGCATTAATCTATATCATCTCTCTTCTCCCCTATTGGTTTCTATATTTGATCTCCGATGGGCTTTATTACATACTCTACTATATGATTGGATATAGGAAGAATATTGTATTTCAAAACTTAAAGAATGCTTTTCCAGAAAAAACGGATAAAGAACGCCTGGTTATCGCCAAAAAGTTTTACCGTTTTTTCCCGGATCTCCTTGTCGAATCGATCAAATTGAAAACGATTACGGCTGAGGAAGTCAAGAAAAAGATGACTTTGGAAGATGTAGAAGAATTGACGAGACACCTCGAGGCAGGCAAAAACGTAATCGGGGTGACTTCACATTATGCCAATTGGGAGCTTGGTATTCACCGTTTGAGTTTAATCACAAACTTCCCTACACTGATAGTATACAAACCACTCAACAACAAAGACATTGACACGGTGTACAATGACATGCGGGGACGGTTTGGCGCCGAAATGGTACCAATGAAACAAATACTCCGTCATATCGTCAAGTTGAAGGGCCAGCCCAATATCAGTATACTCGTTGCGGATCAAACACCGCTGTATTCGGATTCCGATTATTTTATTAATTGGCTAAATCAGGAAACATTGGTCTATACAGGAGCCGAAAGACTTTCTAGAATAAGTAAAGCACCTGTGGTCTATTGTTATATCGGAAGAAAGCCCAAAAGAGGGCAGTATTTCTGTAAATTCGTTACTTTAATCGAAGATCCAAATGGCTTTGGCGAGCATGAAATTACCGATATACACAATCAATTTGCTGAACAGCTTATTCGTGAAAACCCAGAATATTGGTTATGGTCACATAATCGCTGGAAAAGAAAACGTAGAAAATGAGTAAATTACCCAAAGTAGCTGTCGTTATCCTCAATTGGAATGGTCGATTTTTCCTGGAAAAATTTTTGCCATCCGTATATAATAGTTCGTATCCGAATGTCGAATTTGTCATTGGAGACAATGCCTCCGATGATGATTCAATTTCATTTGTGAAACAGTACTATCCGACGATTACTATACTTGAAAATGATAAAAACTATGGCTTCGCAGGAGGTTATAACAAAATACTGCAGCGTGTAGATGCTGATTACTATGTACTCCTGAATTCGGATGTCGAAGTGAGCCAAAACTGGATTGAACCCGTGATTGAATACTTGGAAAGAAACCCTTCCCTGGCAGCAGCACAGCCCAAAATACGTTCATTTCATGACAAGCAGAATTTTGAACATGCCGGAGCCGCCGGTGGCTATCTGGATTACTTTGGCTTTCCATTCTGCAAAGGGAGAATCCTACATGAAGTAGAAGATGATGCGGGACAGTACGATAAGGAATCTGAGATCTTTTGGGCATCTGGAGCTGCGCTTTTTATTCGCTCAAAAGCCTGGAAGGAAGCAGATGGCCTTGATGAAGATTTCTTTGCTCATATGGAGGAAATCGACCTGTGTTGGCGATTAAAGAAAATGGGCTACGGCATAGGTTATTGCCCTAAATCTGTTGTTTATCATGTTGGTGGAGGAACCCTCAATGCAAGTAATCCCAAAAAGACTTACCTCAATTTTAGGAATAATATGGTCATGCTGCAAAAAAACCTTCCGTTAGGCAAAGCCATATGGATTATTTTCATCAGGCTTTGGTTTGACTTTGCTGCCCTTGCTAAGTTTCTGATCGACAGAAAACCTAAGGATGCTTGGGCAATCAGTCGTGCGCATCAGTATTTCTTCTTGAATATTTTCAAAAATGCTAAAAAACGAAAAAAATACAAGGCGAAAGAAAATACAAAAGGGCATTACAGAAAATCAATTATCATTGATTTCTACACAAATAACAAACATAAATTTTCACAGCTAAATCCAGAGGATTTTAAATAGCATATTATTTTCCCAAAACACAAAATGCAGAAAACCGCATTTTAAAAATAAAGCAGTCATTACAACAAGATTCTTTATTTATTTTATTTAAACGTACTTTTTATTTGTAATTTTGCAAAATGTTGGTGATGGATATTGAAAAAAAGATAAAAGACTTAACGGCAGAGCTCAACCATTATAACTATCAATACTATGTATTGGCGAACAGTGTTATTTCGGACTACGACTTCGACCTCAAATTAAAGGAACTCGAAGCGCTGGAAGCTCAATATCCCAACTTTGCCGACCCCAACTCCCCTACACAGCGTATTGGTGGAGACATTACCTCCCGATTTCAAACGGAAAAACACCGCTGGCCAATGCTTTCATTGGGCAACACATACAATCAGGAGGAATTACTTGACTTCGACCAGCGTATCCGCAAAATCATCGGCGATCAGTTCGAGTATGTTTGTGAATTAAAATTTGACGGTTTATCCATCAGCTTGACTTATGAAAATGGCTTACTAAGTAAAGCTGTTACACGCGGGGATGGTACACAAGGCGATGTTGTCACCAACAACGTTAAAACGATTCGTTCTATCCCGATCAAACTCAAAGAAGGAGATTATCCAGATCAATTCGAAATACGAGGTGAAATATTTATGCATAAATCAGCTTTTCTCCGCCTGAATAAGGAACGAGCCGATAATGAGGAGCAAACCTATGCCAACCCAAGAAATTTCGCTTCTGGAACCATCAAACTCCAAGATTCTGCTGAAGTTGCCAAGCGCCCATTGGACTGTTTCCTTTACTTTTTGTACTGCGACAACAGAACAAATCTATTTCACGATCATTGGAATAGCTTAAACCATGTCAAAGACTGGGGATTCCACGTCAGCGAGCATAGCAGAAAATGCAGCACATTAACCGATGTTTTTGCATTTATTGACTATTGGGATGTCGAACGTCACAACCTAGGATATGAAATTGATGGAATCGTTATTAAAGTAAATGATTACGCACAACAGGAAGAGCTTGGCTTTACGGCCAAAAATCCACGTTGGGCAATATCCTACAAATTCAAAGCCGAGCGTGTAGAAACCATTCTTAACTCGATTAGTTATCAAGTTGGACGTACCGGCGCTGTTACACCTGTTGCCAATCTTCAACCTGTACAGCTGGCAGGCACAACCGTAAAACGCGCTTCCTTACACAATGCAAATGAAATCGCACGTCTCGACCTACACGAAGATGACACTGTTTTTGTGGAAAAAGGGGGCGAAATTATCCCTAAAATAATTGGGGTAAACCTCGACAAAAGGTTATCGGGATCGACAAGTTTTGTCTACCCGACTTCCTGTCCGGAATGTGGCACAGTACTTATACGGCAAGAAGGGGAAGCAGTACACTACTGCCCGAATGAAACTGGATGTCCGCCGCAAATTGTTGGCAAAATGCAACATTTTATCGGACGAAAAATGATGGATATCGAAGGAATGGGAGATGAGACCGTGGATACTTTCTTCAAGAAAGGTTTGCTACACAACATCGTTGACATCTATGGCCTGAAAGACCATCAAGATGACCTACAACAACTGGAACGTTTCGGTCAAAAATCAATCGATAACATGCTCAATGGCATTGAAAAATCCAAAGAAAAACCCTTTGAAAAAGTTTTGTTTTCGCTTGGAATACGTCATGTCGGCGAGACAATTGCAAAAAAATTGGCGCAGCATTTCAAAAATATTGATGCGCTAGCCCAAGCCTCAACAGAAGAAATCGAAGGAGTACAAGATATTGGACGCCGTATCGCGGAGAGCGTCAAAGAATACTTAGACAATCCAATTCATCAACAACAGATTGTTGCACTGCGGAATTATGGCTTAAATTTCGAAATTGAGGAAAAGGAGATTATCCTGGCGAGCAATTCACTTGAAGGGAAAACTTTTCTGATTTCCGGTGTATTTGCAGAACATTCACGTGAAGAGCTGGCAGCTGTAATTGAAAGCAATGGCGGAAAGATGTTATCTTCCATTTCTGCCAAACTAAGCTATCTCGTGGCAGGAGATAAAATGGGACCGTCCAAACTAGCGAAGGCTGAAAAATTGGGTATCCCGATGATTAATGATCAAGAACTATTTGAACTCATTAATCCCAAGTAAGTTTTTTTAATTAAATTTATATAAATACAAAAACAAGATGAACGAGCTTCACGGCGCAGGAGTAGCATTAGTCACTCCTTTTAACTCAGATGAATCTGTTGATTTCGAAGCATTAGGTCAGCTAATTGACTTGCAAATCAACGAAGGTATGGATTATTTGGTTTCTTTAGGTACAACTGGAGAAGTTGCCACTTTAACCAATGATGAACGAAAGCGCATCTGGGATTTTACTGTCAAGCGCGTGAACGGTAGACTACCCTTGGTTGCTGGAATTGGTGGAAATAATACAGCCGAAATTGTGGAGCAAATTAAAAACTTTGATCCAACAGGTTTTTGCGCAATTCTATCGGTATCTCCTTACTACAATAAACCAACACAAGAAGGCATTTACCAGCATTATAAGGCTGTTGCAAGCGCCTCTCCACTTCCGGTTATTTTATACAATGTACCTGGACGTACGGGTAGCAATATAATAGCACAGACAACATTGCGACTGGCTAATGATTTTTCGAATATCGTAGCCATCAAAGAAGCTTCCGGCAATTTTGCACAATTCAGCGAAATTCTACGGGATAAACCAGCAGAATTTCTATTGATTTCCGGAGACGATCCGGTTACCTTGCCGATGATGTCGCTTGGCGCTGCTGGTATCATTTCAGTGATCGGAAATGCGTTACCGAAAAAGGTAGCCACATTAGCGAAGTTATGTGCTGAAGGCAATTATGCCGAAGCTAGATCAATCCACAATGAACTTCTTAACATCACAGATCTATGTTTTATTGAAGGAAACCCAGCTGGTGTAAAATACATTCTGCAGGAATTGGGGATTGGAAAAGATCAATTAAGGCTTCCTTTAGTGCCTGTTAGCGAAAAAATCCAGGCAGCTATCAAAGAAGAATTAAAGAAATTGAACTAAGATATAGTCGAATTCGTTTGAGAAAAAGTTTAGATTCCAGGAAAGGGTCTAAACTTTTTTATTTCAAAGCATTGCAACATAACAATATAATAACTACCTTTGCACTTCCACAAAAGTGGAATTTTAAATAACAAAATTAATTAACAAAATGCAACAGTACGAATCTGTAATCGTTCTTACCCCGTTGCTTTCTGATGATGCTGCGAAAGAAGTAATCGCAAAATTCAAAAACATCTTAACAGAAGGCGGAGCCGAGATTGTCGCTGAAGACAATTGGGGTTTGAAAAAATTAGCGTATCCAATCCAGAAAAAAACTACTGGATTTTATCACTTAACTGAATTCAAGGCTCCAGGTGAATTAATCAATAAATTAGAGGTTGAATACAAACGTGATGAGCGCATTATGCGTTTCTTGACTGTAAGCTTAGACAAACATGCCAAAGCATACAACGAGAAAAAACGTAGCGGTGCATTCAACAAAAAAGCTGAAACTAAAACTGAGGAGGGCGCAAACTAATGGCTAACGAAAATATCCAATACGTAACTGCTCCTAAAGTAGAGGACAACCGTAAAAAATACTGTCGTTTCAAAAAGAATGGTATCAAATATATCGATTATAAAGATGCTAACTTCTTGATGAAATTTGTAAATGATCAAGGTAAAATCTTACCTCGTCGTTTAACTGGTACATCTTTGAAATTTCAACGTAAAGTAGCTCAAGCTGTTAAACGTGCTCGTCACATCGGCTTATTACCTTACTTAGCTGATGCAATTAAATAAGGAGGACGATAGAGAATGGAAGTAATTTTAAAACAAGATATCAAAGGCTTAGGTGAGCAAAACGATATCGTTAATGTAAAACCAGGTTTCGGTCGTAACTACTTAATCCCGCAAGGATTTGCTATCCAAGCGACTGAATCTGCAAAGAAAGTTTTAGCTGAGAATATCAAACAAGCTCAGTTCAAACAAGAAAAAATCAAAAAAGACGCTACTGAATTAGCAGGTAAATTGGAAGCTATCAAACTTTCAATTGGTGCTAAAGCAGGTGAATCTGGTAAAATCTTTGGTAAAGTAAACAGCATCCAAATTGCTGATGCGTTGAAAGCAAAAGGTTTTGATGTAGATCGTCGTCGTATCACTTTCGAAGTTGAACCTAAAGAATTAGGTGAATACATCGCTAACTTAAACTTACACAAAGAAGTGAAAGTTCAAGTTCCTTTCGAAGTAATTGCTGAATAATTCAGTTTATTTAGTCAATAATATAAAGCGGCTATCCTTTCGGATAGCCGCTTTTGTTTTACCCCTACTTTACCCCCAAAAAAAACTCGCGTTACGGAGAGCAACGCGAGGCATAATCTAGGGTATTTGAAAGGGAAAATCTTTATCAATCTCTATTTTTTTCAAAAAAACAACTCTTAAACTATCGAATCATAAAAAAACTATCAAAATCAAGAAAATCGGAACAAATTATTTTCGAAACTCAATTTCAATACTCAAAAGAAGCAAAAAATATTCATTTTTACAAATTAAATTCATTTTTTTTCTAAAAAAAACACAAATAACTTAAAAAAACAAAAATATCAATAGAAAAATCAGTAAAACTCAAAAAAAACATGAAATAACAAATGTATAAAATCAAGAAAACACTATAAAAAAAATAAAATCAGTATAAAAACAAACAAAAAATTGTAAAAACAAGATAAAAACATTAAAAAATTAAAAAAAAATAGCCTGAAACACAATGTTTCAGGCTATTTTTTTTAATTTTTTCGCTAAATTATGCTAATTGTTTTTCCAATTTCTCGTTCAATACTGATTTTGGAACAGCCCCAATTTGTTTATCAACGATTTCTCCATTTTTAAAGAACAATAAAGCTGGAATATTACGAATGCCATAACGAACAGAAATCTCTGGATTTTCATCTACATTCACTTTTCCTACAACAGCTTTACCTTCATAATCCTTAGCCAATTCTTCAACCACAGGACCTACCATACGGCAAGGACCACACCACTCTGCCCAAAAATCGATTAATACTGGTTTGTCTGCTTTTAAGACAACTTCTTCAAAGTTGCTATCTGTAATTTCTAATGCCATAATCTTTTAATTTTATAAACCGAAGTTATATCTATAATACTATTTAATTGCTAAAATCAATAAAACAAAGATAGTAACTACTACCAATGTATTTGTAATCTTAATTACACAAATTCTAATCCAAACTAATTCAATCGGTAATTTATCCCTTCAAACTTATCTATACAGTCCAAAAATTCATTTGTTAGGTTTATTTTCAGACTTTTAGCTGGCATTTCGACAGATATTTCATCTTGGGGATCCCAGATTTTAAACTTTAATTGACAATTTGGCACAACTCCCTCGATCTCATTTTGCGCCAGTATATCCTTGATACCATCAAGAAATGCTTCGTTCAACTTAGGTAAAGGAATATTGATCGTAAAACTCTTCGCCATCTTCTCACGAAGATCCGAAAGCAACTGCACACTGCGTAGCTCAAAGCCCCAATTTCCAACCTGTCTGAAACGCTCCTGTACCAAACCCCGCAATTGCACAAAATATCCCTCTTGCAAATATCCCTTCAACTTGACATATTCTTCACCGAAAACTGCCATATCATAAGAATCACTATAATCCTCGATGATAAATGACGCAAAAGGCTTACCCGTCTTCGTCAATCGATGGTTTGCCGATGCGATAATACCACCAATCACCAATTCTTTGTTCTTGATCCGATTAAACTCAAGCAAAGTCTCTTCATCGACCTCTGCCGCCTTAACCTTATTGATCAAGGCCAAATCTGACACCGAATTCTGACAAAAATGTTCAATCTCAAACCGGTAGGTATCCAAGGGGTGACTGGTCAGATAAATACCGATAACATCTTTTTCATATTTAAGCTTTTCAATCAATCCCCATTGCGGACATGGCGCCAAAACCGGCTCAGGCAATTCTGCAGCCCCTCCTACACCAAACAAGCTCGCTTGGGCCGAACTTTCATTTTCCTTAAAGCGCTGGCCAAATCGGATCGCCTTTTCCATTCCTGTTGAATTTTCATCCGAATGAAAATATTGTGCACGGTGCGTATTCTCAAAACTATCAAAGCCTCCAGCATAAGCCAGACTCTCAAAAGCTTTCTTGTTGACCGCACGAAGATCGATTCGTTTAGCCATATCAAAAACAGATTTATACAATCCTGATTGCCGTGTTTGCACGATAGCGTCTACCGCTCCTGCCCCAACACCTTTCACCGCACCTATTCCAAAACGAATAGCTCCAGATTCATTTACCGTAAACTTATAATAGGATTCATTCACATCTGGCCCCAATACCTGCAAGCCCATTCGTTTACATTCCTCCATAAAGAATGTCACCTGCTTGATATCATTCATGTTATTGGAAAGTACCGCAGCCATGTATTCCGCAGGAAAATGCGCTTTTAAATAAGCGGTCTGATAAGCAACCCAAGCATAACAGGTCGAGTGGGATTTATTAAATGCATAACTCGCAAAAGCTTCCCAGTCGGTCCAAATCTTCTCCAGAACTTTTGCATTATGCCCTTTCTCCTCTGCCTGCGAAACAAACTTCGGCTTCATCTTATCGAGTACAGCCTTTTGCTTCTTACCCATAGCCTTACGCAAGACATCGGCATCACCTTTTGAAAATCCCGCAAGCTTCTGGGACAAGAGCATAACCTGCTCCTGGTAGACTGTAATACCGTAGGTTTCCTTGAGGTATTCCTCACAAGCATCCAAATCGTAAACAATGGGGTCTATACCGTGCTTACGCTTAATAAAACTTGGAATATATTCGATTGGTCCCGGACGATAGAGTGCATTCATCGCAATCAAATCGGCAAATACTGTCGGCTTAAGGTCGCGCATGTATTTCTGCATTCCAGGAGATTCATACTGGAACACCCCTATGGTTTCTCCACGCTGAAAGAGCTCATACGTAAGCTCATCGTCGATCGGAAACTGATCCGGATCCAGCACAATACCATGACTTAATTTGACATTTTCTACCGTATCTTTAATCAGTGTCAGTGTCTTTAAACCCAAAAAGTCCATTTTCAGCAAACCGGCACTTTCAACAACGTGGTTATCGAACTGCGTCACATAAAGATCAGAGTCTTTTGCCAAAGAAACAGGAACGAAATTAGTAATATCGTCTGGTGTAATAATAACACCACAGGCATGGATACCTGTATTTCGTACAGAACCCTCCAAAACCCGGGCCTGTCTGATCGTTTCCGCTTCCAATCCAGCACCATCCGCAATAGATTTCAATCTATTGACGGCTTCAATTTCCTCAGTCCTTAGCTTTTCCTTTAAACCGGCATCATCTAAAGTAAAAATCTTGGATAATTTAAGGTTCGGAATCAGCTTGGCAATTTCATTGGCATCACCCAAAGGTAAGTCCAATACACGCGCTGTATCTTTGATGGATGACTTTGCTGCCATTGTACCATAGGTAATAATCTGGGCAACTTGACTAGCACCATATTTATTGATTACATATTGCATGACACGTCCACGTCCCTCGTCATCAAAATCGATATCAATATCAGGCATGGACACACGGTCGGGATTTAAGAAACGCTCAAAAAGCAAGTCATATTTAATCGGATCGATATTGGTAATTCCCAAACAATAAGCTACTGCCGAACCAGCAGCAGATCCCCGTCCCGGCCCCACGGAAACTCCCATATCCCGGGCCGCCGCAATAAAATCCTGAACAATCAAAAAGTAACCTGGATACCCCGTTTTCTCAATGGTAGCCAACTCAAAGTCAAGACGTTCGCGAATATCATCTGTTATTTCCTCATAACGCTTCTCAGCCCCCACATAACAAAGATGCGCCAGGTATTTATTTTCACCACGTTTTCCCCCATCTTCCAGATCGGCTTCCACTTGAAATTCCTCAGGAATATCAAATTTAGGTAAGAGGACATCGCGGTTTAACTTAAATATCTCTACCTTATCGACAATCTCCTGAATATTTAGAATCGCTTCGGGCAAATCTTTAAAAAGGGCCTTCATTTCATCTGAAGATTTGAAATAATATTCCTGATTGGGTAAACCAAAACGGAATCCACGTCCCCTACCTTTTGGAGTCGATAGCTTTTCACCATCTTTCACACAGAGCAAAATATCATGCGCATGTGCATCGCCTTTCTTCTCGTAATATGTATTATTGGTCGCAACAACTTTGACCTGATATTTGCGGGAAAATTTAAGCAAGGTTTGATTCACACGATCCTCATCTTCCTGACCATGACGCATTAATTCCAGGTAAAAATCATCCCCAAATTGTTCTTTCCACCACAGCAAAGCCTCTTCGGCCTGACTCTCACCTATATTCAGTATTTTATTCGGCACCTCGCCTTGTAGGTTACCTGACAAAGCGATAACATCTTCCTTGTATTGAAGAATAAGATCTTTATCAATCCGCGGCACATAATAGAAGCCCGCGGTATAAGCAAAAGAAGCCAGTTTAGCCAAATTATGGTACCCCCGTTTATTTTTCGCCAATAACACAATCTGATAACCATTATCCTTCCTCGACTTATCTTTGTGGTTTTCACAAACAAAAAATTCACAACCAACAATTGGCTTTAAAAGCTGACCAGTAGGCTCCTCTCCATTCTCAACTGCCTCCGCATTTTGCGCTTCAACTTCTTTATTATGACTTATAACACGAGAGACAAACTCAAAAGCCCCCATCATATTTCCGTGGTCCGTTAATGCAACAGCAGGCATATTATCCTTCACCGCTGCCGAAACTAACTTATCGTACGACATCGTCGACTGCAGGATCGAAAACTGAGAGTGGTTATGTAAATGGGCAAATTTGGCATCCTTTAAAGCTGCTAACGCGTCCGCATCAACAACAACCTTGACTTCATCTGGCTGAGACCGTTTTCTAATTTCATCAGAAGCTGCTTTTAGGTTGATATGTTTCAGTCCAACAGTGGGTATAGGCCCCGGATTGTTGGCTTTAAAATCGACAAAGTAGCCCGTATCGACCTGAAGTTCTTCGGCAGTGAATACCTCTCTTCTTACAAGCTCCAGAAAACAACGTGTTGTCGCTTCAACGTCGGCTGTTGCATTATGTGCCTCAGCAAATGGCACTCCAAATAAATAGGAATGCAACTCAGTCAAATTGGGTAGTTTAAAGCGTCCACCACGACCGCCTGGAATTTTCAGAAGTTCAGCTGTTACTTCCGTACAGGTATCCAATACAGGCATATTAGCCATATTGGACGTAACACCATAACGGTAAAATTCACAGCCCATGATATTCAAATCAAAACCAATATTTTGTCCAACAACAAACTTGGCTTTATTCAATGCCACATTGAATTTCTCTAAGACCTCCTGGAGCGGCAATCCCTGCTCTTCTGCCAATGCAGTCGATATGCCGTGTATTTTTTCAGAGTCATAGGGTATATCAAATCCATCTGGCTTAATCAAGAAATCGTGATGTTCGACCAAATTTCCCATCTCATCATGAATCTGCCAAGCCAATTGAATACAGCGAGGCCAATTGTCCGTATCGGTAATTGGTGCGTCCCAACGCTTAGGCAAACCCGTCGTTTCCGTATCGAAAATAATATACATAAAATTCTAACCCTCTTTAATACAACACATTAAATGCAAGACAATTTACATTTTTTTGAACTTGAAATTTACGAAATTATTAGAGAAGATTATGTCAGATTTTTGCGAAAATCCACTAAAGAAAATCTAGCGCCACACGATACCGCCTACCGGTTCCGCTTCAACAAGAAATAACATCATAAACTCCTCAATCTTCTTTTTTTTATGTGTATCCCATGAGTAAATATCAAACCAAATCGTAAAGCCCCCGGCCTCTTTTTTTCGTATATATTGAAGGAGCCAAGTTTATATCAAATTAACAACACATTGAATACGTATCTAATAGGGACTTTATAGGGACCTCATAGGGACCTCATTCGGATGAAGCCCTATAATCTACCTATTAAGTCCCTTTTATTTCAGGTTTTATTTCCTTTTAATTACAAATTTGACATTCACCTTTCTTCCACCAATGTGGTAAAATTCTCATGGTCTGTAGGAGATAAAACGCCTCAGATTTAATATTGTAATAGTTACACTATCCTAAGTATTTAGTATATTTGGTTTTGACCCAAAAATCCATGATTAAAGCGATCTTTTTTGACATCGATGGAACTTTGCTAAGTTTCAAAACACATCAGGTTCCCGAATCTACTCTACAGGCATTTCAATTATTAAAAGAAAAAAACATCAAGGTATTTGTTTCAACAGGACGATCCTACAATCAGCTGGGACATATTCGTTACCTCGATTTTGATGGATATATCACCTTCAATGGCGGGTATTGCGTCACAAAGGAACAGGAAGTCATTTATAAAAATAACATCCCTCAAAAAGACATTCGCTCCTTATTGGATTATGCTAAAAAGCGTGAGGACCTGACTTTTTCATTTATGTCCGAAAAGGAAATTTCCTTAAACCAGGTTACACCTGAGGTACAACGAATGTACGAACAGGTCAATGTGCCGACACCACCTATTCGGGATTACGAAAAGGATTTTGATCTGGACTCCGTTATGCAGGTCAATGTTTTCATCAATCCTGAAGAAGAAGCTGAATTCATGGAAAATGTGATGCCAAATTCAGTTGCTTCGAGATGGACGCCCATTTTTGCGGATGTCAATCCGATGGGGCAAAGCAAAAAAATTGGAATAGATGTTTTTTTAGATCATTTCAACTTTACCTTGGAAGAAACTATGTCATTTGGCGATGGCGGAAATGATATTACCATGCTAGCGCACACCCATATTGGAATTGCTATGGGTAATGCAAATCCCGAGGTAAAGGAAATTGCAGATTATATAACAGACAGTGTTGATGAAAATGGTATCTGGAATGCATTAAAACACTTCAATATCATCTAAAGTTGGATAGTTAAAGTTATTCGAGAAGTATTGCTGTTGCTATTCATCAGCAAATTATGTTTTTCCGGAAAAAGATAGTCCAATCGCTGTCTAAAATCACGTATCAGTGTACTGCTAAATTGACTTTCCAGATAATGGTTCACACGATAGCTAACTTCAAGCATAATCAACTTGGATGAGCCCGATAATCGGATCCGTACAGGATGAGAAGACATCGTATTATAACCATTCTCAACAGCATGCTGTACCACAGGAAAAAGAATGAGCGGCGGCAAGATCATCTCCTCCTGAGACTGAAGCTTATTTTCCCATTTGACTGTAAAACCTGCCGGAAGAAAACGTTCAGCCAATTGCAAATATTGGTTCAACAAGCTAAGCTCCACCTGCATCGACTCCAATCGGTCAACATGAAGCTTAAGCAACTGCTCTTGGAAAGCAAAAAAGTCGGCTGGATCTATTTTGTTACTTTGTATTAGGTGATCGATCAAAAAACTGTCCAGCTGACTGTTCCTAAAAGACAACCTATCTGCCAGTGCCAAAAGCGCTTCATTTCTTACACTCTTTTTACCCAAAAACCGATTGATTATACTTGACATTTCTTAAATTGCTGTAGATTAGAAACACAAAAATAAGGAAACATTATGTCAAATATTGCAATAGTTATTGAAGAAAGAGCCGCTGACATAGGCAATTTCTTAGTTGGGCGACTTCTTCCTTTCAGGCAGAAACGTATGGTCGGCCCTTTTATCTTCATCGACCACATGGGACCTGATAACATTGCCGAACCGCACTTTATGGATATTGCACCACATCCGCATATCGGGTTATCCACATTGACTTATCTATTCGAAGGTAGCATTATGCACCGGGACAGCTTAGGAAATGCCGTTGAGATCAAACCTGGAGCAGTCAATTGGATGACGGCAGGTAAGGGTGTCACACACTCCGAAAGAACCCCCGAACAACTGCGATCGACGCCGCACGACCTCCATGGACTGCAGATTTGGGTGGCCCTACCAAAAGAACTCGAAAAAATGGAGCCTAATTTTGTTCACATAGAAGAACCGCAACTTCCACATTGGACCGAAGATGGCGTATCCTATCGCTTAATTGCAGGAGAAATTAAAGATCACCGTTCCGAGGTCCCCGTATACAGCCCATTATACCTTATTGAAATCAAAGCGGAAAAAGATGCAACTATTAAACTAGGTGATCATCTATATGGCGAAAGTGGATTATATATCCTGCATGGGACTGTTCATGCGGAAGGTCAGGAATTCGGTCCAAAGCAGATTTTAGTTGCCAAAGATGCGAAACTATGTGAATTCAAAATGGAGGCTGGAACCTCGGTCTACATTTTTGGTGGCGAACCTTTTCCTGAACAACGCTATATCGACTGGAACTTCGTCGCTTCGGACATTGAAACATTAAAAATAGCGCGCGAAAAATGGGAAAAACATGAATTTCCAAAGGTTCCTGGAGATGACGGCTATATTCCAATCCCGCCAGTAAATCCAACTTTAGGGCAGAAAAAAGCTTAGCAGCACTATTTCTTCATTTAAACTTGGCAATCGCAAACGTATCTGCCGTACGGGATTACAATTGGAAGGACAAAACAGACGAAAACAAAAAGGCTGGAAATTGTGGACAATTTCCAGCCTTTTTATTGAATAAATCTTAAAGTCAACTGTTGCAAAGAAGTACTAATGGGCTATCCCGCTCACACCACCGGATACAACCAATTTCATGGCATCTGTTGGCGACATATCTAATTTTTTCACCTTGTCTGCACTGATAATGACAACCTGTCCCGCAAAAGAATATGAATATGGAAAATACACCATAACCTCTTCTTCAAGCCCAATGCTTTTTAAATCATGTTGCGTTAAGAAACCTATCTTCTTCAGACCAAACTCATTCACCGTTACCAAGACAGGTTCATTAAATTTCTTTGCATCACCAACAAAGGCCTCTGTAAAATCTTTAATCGAAGAATATAATGTATTTAAAAGTGGAATCCGCTGGATCTGATGATTAATCCACACTTTAATTGGATCTGTAACAAAATTTGTAAAAATAAGCCCTGCCAAAACCAACACCAAAATAACGGTCAGAATACCTATTCCCGGAATATACAAGGGATGCCCTCTATCATCTTCCAAAAAATGTTCAGTTAGATTCAATGCCGAATCAACTGATGCAACAATCCAAACTATTAAAAAAATAGCACCAGCTAGAGGAACCACCACCAGGATACCTCTTATCAAATAATTAATAAAGCCTCTAATTAATTTGCTAAACATGAATTGAAAATCAAATATTATTCAAAAATGCAGAATATCCTTTATTATTCATAAAAATATACTCTTTTTACGCGTTGGGAAATACTGGTCAGCAGTTCATAAGGGATCGTTCCTATAGCCTTCGCTGCTGACTTTATATCAGGGTACACGATAACTTCATCTTCCTCTCCAACTTCCACATCCGTTACATCCAGCATACACATATCCATACAGATATCACCAATAGTAGAGACTAAAAAACCGTTAACCAACATTTTACCGACACCATTACCAAAACGCCTATCGTAACCGTCCGCATAACCAATTTTAATCGTGGCGATCTTACTATCTCTATACAGAACACCGTGCCTATTATAACCTACGGTCTCACTTGCCGGGAGGTATTTAATTTGCGTCACATTAGTTTTCAAGGTACTCGCCTCCCTAATGGGTAAATCATGCCGCTCAATATCGATACCATAGAGACCGATCCCCAATCGTACCATATCAAAATACGCATTCGGCCACAGTTCAATACCCGAGGTTGCTGCAATATGACGTAGAAAGGAATATCCTAGACCACTTTCTAGACGTTTCGTAAAGTCATCCAGCAGATCAATTTGTCGCTGTGTAAATTCCCGGTCCTTTTCATTTCCTGCAGACGCTAAATGGGAAAAGGCAGATTTAACCTCTAAAACCGCTTCCGTACGCAACACAGCTATTAAACGATTGACCTCGTCAGGCATAAAACCCAACCGATGCATGCCAGTATCTATCTTAATATGAATCGGAAAGGAAGTTATCTGTTTCGTTTTCAGAAAATTCAAGAAGGAAAACAATATTCTAAAGCTATAAATCTCCGGTTCAAGGTTGTACTGAACGATGGACTCAAAAGAACTTTCATCCGGACTCATTACCACAATAGGCAATGTGATTCCTGCACCGCGCAAATCCACCCCCTCATCCGCAAAAGCGACCGTCAGATAATCCACCCGATTAAATTGCAAAAGATTTGCTATCTCGAAACTTCCACTGCCGTAAGAGAAAGCTTTGACCATCGTCATCAGCTTAACATGCTTCGGTAACAACTGGCGGTATACATTTAGATTGTTTTCCAGTGCATTCAAATTGATTTCAAGCACTGTATCATGTGATTTTGCGACCAAAAGCTGACTGATACGTTCAAAATGAAACTCCCGTCCTCCTTTCAGTAATACCGTCGCATTTTCAAAAGAAAGCGACCTTATATCGGCCAAAAAAGCAGCAGTATCGCTATATGAAATGGAAGGCACATCAAATTGTGCAGCCAATTTAGGCAACACTTCACCTATCAATATCAATTTATCCAAACGATACTCACTAAGCAAACGTCTCAGCTTGGACAAGCTTTTTTCATCTTCGATAGTAACACCGGGAATATCCGATAATATCAACATCTTGAACGGATGCTGGCCCTGTTGATTTAAAAACTCCAGGGCTATTTGTAGTGCATCCAGATCATTACTATACGAGTCATCGATAATGGAGCTATTCTTTTTTCCTTTTTTTAACTCAAGACGCATCGCCACAGGCTGCAACTCTTTAATCCTCGATGCGATCACTTCATTTTCATAACCAAAACGTAGCATCACCGCTACACAATTTATGGCATTCTCAACATTTCCTTTATCCACAAACGGTACTTCAACAGCAAAGGTGCGCCCGGTATAATAGAAGGTTACCATAGTAAATCGGTCGTTGACCTGTTTGATGGAATACACCTCCAAAGAAAGCCCCTCATCAAGCCCCCAGGAAAATTTTCGTGGCCGATAAGGCAATTGAACATTTTCAAGGTAAGTATTCGGAAAAATCATGGTTTCAACATGTTTAAACAACTCGAGCTTTTCATAAATCTTTTCCTCCTTCGATTTAAAACCGGCTTTATGTGCCACACCAATGTTGGTCAATAGTCCTATGGTTGGTTTTATCATCTGCTCAAGGCGCTGCATTTCTCCTTTCTCTGAAATTCCTGCTTCGATCAGCGCAAGATTATACTGATCGGATAGTCCCCATAACGAAAGTGCCACACCGAGCTGAGAGTTATAACTCTTGGGACTTCTATAGATCTTATATTCAGGAGACATCAGCTGAAAAAGCCATTCTTTCACTATCGTTTTACCATTGCTACCAGTGATTCCAATGACCGGGTAATCGAATTTCTGCCGATGAAAAGTTGCCAGTTCCTGCATAGCGACCAAGCTATCCGCTACCCAAAGAATGTTAGCCTCCAAAAACTCCATTTCCTGTGCACTATCGATTTGAAGCACAAAATTACGAACTCCCTTATCATAAGCTTCTCTAATATAACGGTGGCCATCTCTATTCTTCTGAAGTGCAAAAAAAATCCCGTTGTCCGCTTGGACAATTTTACGGCTGTCGTAAAATAAATGCTGGACAAAAGAATTGGGATCCGTGATAAATGTGCGATTGGGATGTAAAATCTGGGCGATTTCCGATATTTTGTACATTCTCCTGATATTTTTGATTGTGTCAAAACTGAACATTTTTTTAGTTATTTCATATTATTTTTGAAATTTTGACAATATGTTTGACGAGGAAAAAAGAAATAAGAAGATATTAACGCAGCATCAGGCACAGTTGAAAGCGGAAAGCTATTGCGTCTATCAAGAACGCGCACAGCAAGAAGTACGCGATAAGCTCTACAGCTGGGGACTACACGAAGTAGAAGTCGAAAATATTTTGGCCAATTTGATCGCCGATAATTTTTTAAATGAAGAACGCTTTGCTATTGCCTACTGTAACGGAAAGCTCCGCATGAAAGGCTGGGGCAAAGTAAAAATCAAGCAGGCACTCAAGGCAAAACGGGTATCCGAGCAATTGATAAAAATTGCATTTAAGCAAATCGATCTCGATGAATATGAACAAATCTTAAATCACATCATTGACAAAAAACTCCGTGAAATTAGTGGCAAGGACCGCTATGCAGTTAAAAACAAAGTTTATCAGTTTGCACTATACCGCGGATTTGAGAGTGATTTAATTTTTTCTATACTGAATTCAAAGGAGTTATAAAAAACACAGAAAGAAAGTAAATAAATATTTTGCAATATTGAATTTTCGCTCTATATTTGCATCACCAAAAAGGAACGCAAGGTTCTTTTGAAAATTGAAATAAAATTCCAATGCGAAAATAGCTCAGCTGGTAGAGCACAACCTTGCCAAGGTTGGGGTCGCGAGTTCGAATCTCGTTTTTCGCTCACCTGCCTAGGTGGTGGAACTGGTAGACACGCAGGACTTAAAATCCTGTTCCCGTTAAGGGAGTGCGGGTTCGATTCCCGCCCTAGGTACAAGAAAGCTCATCTAACGATGGGCTTTTCTTGTTTATATGCGTCTGTAACCTAGAATAACCCTATCAAATTCACTCCCCCCTTCAATCTTTTATAAATTTGCTCGCGAAGCTCATCAGTCGATGGACATTTTTATTTTATCGCCATAAAAATAAGAGAAAGCCATAGGCCAAACTTAACAGTATAAGTTTCAACATGCCTATTTTATAGTTGAATAAAAGAAAAAGTGAAAATAGCACCCATACCAAAGCCATCGGCTCAATGGCATACCAAGAACTAACCCCACCTGGAAATAGAATTCCTAGTCCTAAATAACAGGCTAAATTAACGATTACACCAACGACCGATGCTGTTACTAAAGACAGAATAAATTGTATACATGCATTTTTTTGGGTCCGTTCGATCAGTGGTGCCCCAACAAAAATCAGGGCAAAGTTTGGCAAAAAGGTAAAATATGCTGTAGCGATCAAACCTAGTGCTGCCATAGAATAGGACTGATGGAAATGATTGAAGCCGGCCATGAAACCAACATAGGCCAAAACGACCACTAAAGGCCCCGGGGTTGTCTCTGCAAGCGCAAATCCATCTATCATCTGGCTTTTGGAAAGCCAAAACAATTTCTCTGTCACAAGGGCCGCAACATAGGGAATGATTGTATAAGAACCTCCAATCGTCAAATAAGCAGACTTTGTAAACAAAAAGGAAAGTGTCTTCCAAAATTCCGTATCGATAGTAAAAAATAGTAAAATGGACAGCGGAATCAACCATAGTAAGAAAAACAGCAGAACCTGAAGAGAAATACGACGGTAAGATATAGGGGGTAGTTTTTCGAGCGTATTGATATAATAAACTGATTCGAGCTGCTTATCTTCCTTTTCATGATGGGCATTTATTTTGGAAGTTTTTGACAAGATTGCATAGCATAGTACACCGAAAGCGATCACGCCCACAATAATCCAGGGCATTGGAACCCCAGCAAAATACGAGAGCAGAAAGGCAGCCAATGCGACCAAATAATGCCATATGCTGACAAGAGATTTCTGCCCCACTCGAAAGGTTGCAAATATAATGATCGCTAGAACGGCAGGTTTTAAAACCGAAAATAAAGCAATAAGCAATGCGGAGTTACCATAGTGCGCATATAGTGCACTGAGTCCAAATATAATGAGAAGTGAAGGAACAATAAAAAATAGTCCGGCCAACACACCTCCTTTTAAGCCGTGCAACTTCCATCCATCGTCAATTGGTGCGCCTCAGGTCCTGGCAATAACATACAGGCATTGAGTGCCTGAAAAAACTTCCTGTTGCTTACCCATCTTTTCTTTTCGACCAAAAAATCGTGCATAATGGTCACATGACCAGTTGTTCCACCAAAACTTATCCAACCTAACACAAACCAAAACCACATGGCTTCCCGAAAAATTGGCTTTTGTCTATGATCTTCTTCTTCTAAATTCATCTTTTTCAACGCTATTTCCCCTAGACTCGTACCTTATCGAAAACAATCTCCACAGCGCGAGCCTCCTACCGATATCTCCTATTTAAAATATCTCGTTTGGGGAGACGGTATACAACGATTTAAAACCGCGATATAACTGCATAAAAAAAGCGGGATATCTTAAATACCACGCTTTTTTATATTAAGAATTGGTCTGATAAACTATTTTTTATCTAAAATAGTAACTTCCACTCTTCTATTTTTTTGGCGTCCTTCCGGAGTTTTATTATCGCCAACTGGATTTGACTGACCGAAACCTTTTGCCGTGATGCGTGATTCAGCAACACCTGAATCTACTAAGAACTTCTTAACAGACGCTGCTCTTTTATCGGAAAGCCACTGATTATACTCAACAGTACCCGTAGCATCAGTATACCCATCAACTTTGATCTTATTATTACTTTCTTTCAAGATCAACGCCAATTTACTAACTTCAGTTTTTGCCTTCTCAGATAGATAAGAAGAGTTTGTTGGAAACAATAAATCAGACGATATACTAAACTTAATCCCTTCATCAGTTCTTTTCGCATCATTAAAATCCTTCTTCACATTTTTCAAACCATCATCAGTTCCATCTTTTGTTACAACAGCACCCGGATTGACTACAATAGCTTGTTGTTTACAGGAAAATAACGATAAACTTGCACATAAGGTTAAAATCCCCAAATTAATTTTTCTAAGCATGTCGTTTCTAACGTATTTAATATCGATTTAAGCAAGTAAATATAGCGAAAAAAGTCCAATATGACATCCCTTCTACGCCATAACTAACGTAACAAATCTATTTCTTGGTATATACTTTTTCTAAAGTCTTTTTTACCTCAGGAATATTCTCATACAATTTCCAGATCATGCCTGAATTTGCATTCTCGATCATTACGGCAATCGTTGCCTGATTCCTCGCACGATAGCTTTCAGAAACATCGTTGTTTTTAATATCAATCCAGCTTCTGAAACCATATTGCGTAAATAACACATCGGCGTATTCTTCGTAAAACTTACGTAATGCTTTTAGACCGATCTCCTTTTCAAATGGGTACGCTGCAATAGCTACCGCAGGATTCACCAAATATCCCTGATACGTGTCTTCCACATTTTCCACGCCCCAAATATCTGTAAATCGTGTCCCTATGCTCATTTCATTATCTCTACGTTTATAGGCCAAAATATAATTCGACAAATATTTCTTGTAATCGACAAAGTCATCCACTTTTCCTTTCGGATCCATAATCAAAAAGGGACGATAAACGGACATCAACGATTCATTTAAACTACCGCCGGCAATATTCTTGGCGAAAATAACTTTATCGTCGGAGTAGATCGAAACACCAGCATTTCCAGCATCGCCAATTAAAGGGTTTGCACTTATTGAACGCGCTAAAGAATCATCTAATTTCATTTTGAGTTCAGGAGCCAAATCATTGGTGTCATCCCCAAAATACAATTCGTGACCTTTATGTTTGGTTGCAAATCCATTGATATAAGCTGAAATCGCTAAAGGATGGGTAGGTGAAGACATCGCCAGCAAGTAGGTCCCCAGACTCTCGTTAAATCCCCCCAAAGGCCTCGATCTAGCTGTACTGTCTACTGGAGACCACTTATTCCAAAGTACATCAGGATGCTGTGCATCCGTAAAATAGTTCCAGTTTATGCGCTCCCAGAGCTTCGTAATAGTATTCCTCAAGGCCTGTTCCTCAGGATCCTCTTTAGAAAAATATTGTCGGGCGATCAAAAGCGATTCCATAATATGGGAGGTACCGCGCAAATCGTACGTTGGAACTGAATCGCGATAATAAGGTACCCCTGAGCGGCCATCGTAAAGCGCTGTAAAGACCCCTTGATGTTGTTGTGCACTGCTCAAAAATTTCACAATCCGTGTTAACCTGACCAAAAGAGCTTGTCGCGAGATCAAATTGTTCTCTCCTGCCACAAGCAAACCCAAGATCGCATAGCCGGTTTCATTTGTTGATACAATAGCTTGTCTATTACCTCGGTCAGGTAGAAACATACCACTATTCACATCATAGTTGTCTATAAAATAATTCACATGAGCATTTCGGATAAAATTCAACATCTCTTTATCCGTCCCTTTTTTTGTTTGTACCTCCCTAACCTCAGAAAATGGAGATTCAACATAATTATAATCTACCCAAGCGATTTTGTAATAATAAGATTTATTATATTCATTAACCCTATCCAGCGACTTCTGTACATAGATGGGTAAAATTGCTATCGGCTGAAAATTGAGTTTATCTTCCGAACGGTAGATTTTCACATAGCGGATACTTGGTGTCAGCGGCAATTGCCAAACCAGCTCAACTTGTTTATCTACGGAACTGATCTTCGATAAGATAGCTGCTGATGAAAGTCTTACCTTTGGATAGTTTTTGGGCAAAAACTCAATTTGATCGATAAATAATTGATTTGTCTGCAGGGCAGTTCCGTTTTGTTCCAGAATTAAAGCCGAAACAGACTTCCCTAGTGAAATTCCTCCAAATTTATTGACTGGAATGGACACATTAAGCCAGGTATCATAAGCAAAATCATCGATATAATTTGCGATATCCACAGCATTTGTCTTCGTGTCGTTTTGTTGTAAGGTAACTTTTGGCAATTGTCCCTTTTCAGTATTGCTTTGAATAAAGAGCTTAAAAGTTAGATGATCATCCTTGGCAATTAAATAGGGAAATTTCTGTTTGTCGTTTAAAATACTTGCCTCCCACTTACCATTAGGAGAAGAAACGTACCGCAAAGAAAGCGAATTGCCTGGCGTAAAAAACAAACTATCGGAAACCGGAAGGCTATAGCTCACATTTTGGATCCATGATTCACCGGTATAATGAGCGATACTCTTCGCATAACTCCCGTTGATTACACTATTGTCAAATAAAACCTCAGGATAACTTTCTGACCGAACAAGTGTAGGTAAGATCAGTAATAAAAGAAAGTAAAAATATTTTTTCAGCATAAGTCAACATTTTTCACAGACCTACAATCAAAAACTAAGCCACCAGTACGATTATAACGCAAATGTAACAAAGGAATTCCAATGATATTATCCTCCCTAATTTTAATTTCAGAAAAAATGCGCTAAATTAGCCCTCTGAATATTTTCATAAAATAGATATATGAAAACCACGTTTGATTTTGAAAAGCCAATTGCAGACTTGCAATTGCAAATTGAAAAGGTAACTCAAGTTGCCGAAAAAACTCAAGTTGACATGAGCGCAACCGTTCGTGAGCTTGAAGAAAAGCTTGCTTCTACTGAAAAAGAAATATACGGCAATTTAACAGGCTGGCAGAACGTTCAAATGTCGCGCCATCCGGATCGCCCTCAGACTTATGATTATATAGAAGCTATCTGCGACGAATTTATCGAGTTGCATGGTGATAGAACCGTTAAGGATGATAAAGCGATCGTCGGTGGTATGGCTTCTATTGATGGTAATGCCGTTATGATCATCGGTCATCAAAAAGGTAAAAACACCAAAGAGCGTCAATATCACAATTTTGGAATGGCCAATCCTGAAGGCTACCGAAAGGCATTACGTTTAATGAAAATGGCGGAAAAGTTCAATAAACCTGTGATCACTCTAATTGATACGATGGGTGCTTATCCAGGACTTGAAGCTGAGGAACGCGGACAGGGTGAAGCGATTGCGCGCAACCTCATGGAAATGGCTGTCTTGAAAGTTCCGATCATCTGCGTTGTTATTGGTGAAGGAGCTTCAGGTGGAGCTTTGGGTATTGGTGTTGGAAATAGAGTTTACATGATGGAACATACCTGGTATTCGGTCATATCACCTGAATCTTGTTCTTCCATCCTATGGAGAAGCTGGGATCACAAAGAAAAAGCCGCTGAGGCATTAAAATTGACTTCAGAAGACATGTTGGGCAACGGATTGATTGATGGTATTATCCCTGAACCGCTAGGTGGTGCTCACCAGGATCCTGCGGCAGCAGCGGCTAATCTAAAAAGCCAGTTGTTGAAAGATCTTGCCGAATTGACGGCTAAAGATAGCGATACATTAGTTACTGAAAGAATTGATAAGTTTAGCAAAATGGGTGTGGTAACTGAATAATGTTATCCATACAACCCCTACAGCATAAAAAAAGTCAGCAATTAGCTGACTTTTTTTATGACCATTCTAGCTTAAAAATACGCTTCCTTGCTCCAAAAAACCTCCGCTATACTAATCCTTCCTATCCCCAAGTGTTTTAAAAGGCCTTTTAAACAAAAAATAATTCAGTAATTTTTAAATAGTTACAATTTTTATCAACAAAAAAGATAAAAACATTTTGCACAAATAACTTATTTTTCTACCTTTGCATCACTTTCAAAAACAGAAAGGATTCCGTAGCTCAGCTGGTAGAGCAATACACTTTTAATGTATGGGTCCTGGGTTCGAATCCCAGCGGGATCACAGAAAACAATATCAAAAACTACTAAAACCCTGCAAATCAAATGATTTGCAGGGTTTTTGCTTTTTAGGGCTATCAGTATATTCACCATTTCGCATAAAACAAGTGCGTCATTAGGTGCGTCGTTCTTTATAGATTCCACAACTCCCCTAACAAACAATAACTATTTGAATATCAAAATATTCAAATTTTAAACATCTTGATTGAAACATACTGCAAGGCTATTTTTGTATCACTTAATGTTATCATTATGAAAACGAACCTTAGCTTACTCTTCTTCCTGAAAAAACCTAAAAACTACAAAGATGGTAGTCCCCGCTTCATTTATTTAAGGATTACTGTGGACGGCCAGCGTGCGGAATTATCAGCTGGACGGGAAATCGAACCTCACCGATGGAACGCAAAGGCCGCAAAGGCCATCGGAACGAAAGAAGAAACAAAGATCTTAAATACTTTCCTCGACAAATTTAAGTCCGAAGTCAGTGCCGTACATACTAAAATGGTTGCCCAAGGCGCAGAAATAACAGCCGAAAGAATAAAACTAAGGTATCTTGGGAAAGACGCCCCCTCTCCTACACATACAATTCTAGATGCCATCAAAGAGCACAACCTCAAGATGGAAGCTCTTATAGGTAACGATTATGCAACAGGCACTTTGAAAAGATTCCAAGTGCTTGAAAGACATCTCCGGGGATACATACAGCATCAGTACAAAAACAATGATCTTGACGTTAAGAAGATTGACAAAGCATTTATCGCCAATTTTGATTTTTACCTGCGCAATGAAAAGAAAAACGCGAACAATACCGCCGTTAAGTACTTAAAGAACTTTGGAAAGATCGTCAGGATATGTTTAGACAATAAATGGCTGGAAAGCGATCCGTTTGCGGGCCATAGATTCAAATCCAAGCCAGTGAAGAGAGATTACCTCACCGCCGAAGAATTACAGCGTATAGCGGACAGAGAATTCAAGACAGACCGCTTAATACAGGTTCGCGATTTCTTCCTTTTCAGCTGCTACACCGGACTGTCATACGTCGATGTAAAGAACCTCAGGCCATCCGATATCGTCATCGGTGTGGATGGTGGGCGATGGATCAACATCCATAGGCAAAAGACAGATATCAGGG
The DNA here is from genome assembly GCF_002440385.1 of Sphingobacterium sp. UBA6317. Classification (NCBI taxonomy): domain Bacteria; kingdom Pseudomonadati; phylum Bacteroidota; class Sphingobacteriia; order Sphingobacteriales; family Sphingobacteriaceae; genus Sphingobacterium; species Sphingobacterium sp. UBA6317. Next base: position 97,282 of record NZ_DJTD01000054.1, read on the forward strand.
TTCCTATTCCGCTGCTCCCCGTTGCAGAGACCATACTCGACAGGTACAAGGATCACCCTGTATACGCCGAAAAATGTTTATGCCTGCCCATAGCGAGCAACCAGAAGATGAACGAATACCTTGTCGAAGTCGCCGAGCTTTCGGGGGTAAAGAAAACATTGGGCAACAGGATCGCCAAACGCACTTTCGCAACCACGGTAACCCTTAGCAATGGCGTGCCGATCGAAAGTGTATCCAAGATGCTCGGCCACACCAACCTACGGACAACACAGCTTTACGCCCATTTACTCGACCAAAAGATCGCCCACGACATGGCGCCGTTAAAAGAACTGTTTGCAGGTGCTGGCGTCGCCGTGGATGCAATGACCGATAGGAACCTACAGGCTATCCTACAGCTCGTGCATTCCGAAGTTTCCGATCAGGAGATCCTGACCGTGATCAAGGTCTTAAGGGTAAAACTAAAGATAGCTATATAAAGCTGGCCATCCTTCTATTATTTTCAGACAAGATAGATACCAAGTCCAAAGGCCGTCTCCGGCCTTTGGCTTCTTTTAGTTAGATCGGAACCTAGTACCCCAAATGGAATCCATGCGGTCAATGATTATAGGAATTTACAGGAAAGCAGGGAACTGTACGAAAGACTAAATGAGATAAAAAACCGGCCCGATATAAGTCTGGGAAAGAAAACGGGGCGTGTGCTCCATTTATCGCTCTCATTGGTTCGTTGCCTTTAGTCAGCCCAACGTATAAGGACGGCCAAGGCTAAGGGCGGTGTATCTCCGTAAGCAAAAAAGAACTATAGAATCGGCCACAAAAGTGGGCCGATCTGAGAATAAATCGTATATTAGTTATTCATCATTTCAGAACTAGAGCAAATAGCACCAATTTCCTAATATCACTAGGCATGAAAAAATTAAGATCGTTATTACTTATCATTTTTATAGGGTTGGGGATCGCCAATGCCCAATCAAACAATAAAAATAAATACGTTATAGACCTCCCAACGACCAGCCGGGACACGACCTTTGAGAACCTATTGCATCTTCTTGTTGCAAGCGATTACTTTGTCGTCTCAGCGGATAAAAGCTCGGGGTTTATACAATGTAAGACCGTGAAGGACGACAGCAAAGTTTTTACAAGCCTAAAAGTAGATATTCTTGAGTACAATCTACTGATACGGGAAAACAAAGATAAAGGTACACGTATATATATCCAGGCCAACCTTAAGCAAAAAACTCGAACAGTTAGCGTGAATAACGACGGAGTTTACAATGATGATATCGGTGTCACTAAAAAGCCGAAACATTACGAACCTTTTATCGAATTCCTTGAATCCAATCTGAAATAAAATCCGATGGCTTTAAGTTCAAAATTTCCGCTGTAACCATTCCGAGCTCCGCAATTCAGACCTTTAAAGTTAATCTAACAGAACGGGAGACTGACTCATCCCTTAAACAGCCAAGAGCGGGAACGGCCACGTCCATGTGCGGTGGGGTTCCGCAGGCCACAAATGCGAGGGGGGCAAAACCAACGGGCTGCGAGGCACGAAGCTGCCTGTTGGACCATGGCGGGACGTTGTGGTGTCCGAGGATGGCGAGGTAAGCCTCTACGGCCGACTTCCATCAGTTTTCTAGTAGCCAAACCTCAGCATCAAACATATCCAAGAAACCTGTCTACCCTTTTCTTACCTGAGCCCCCCGATTTTGTCATCCGAAAACTTCATCGCAACTCTATCCCGTTTGTCCTCAGGGCAGAAGCTGATCATCCCTTTTTCTTCATGCAAGAGAACACCTGCCTGACGAATAGCACTGTACACTTCTTCACGACCACTCTGGTAACAGATAGACACCGAAATATGCCTATCCTTTGGGATACAGTCCCATTTTTTGATCGTAAATCCTTCCCAGCGGCTCATTTCACCTACAAAGACCACCAAAGGCACATCTTTATAGACGCGGATTTTACGGGTCCACATCTTAGCTTCTTTGAAATCCTGGTCTGCCACATACCCCATTGTATCACGGGGATGCTGATTGTAGCCTGCGTATCTGGTTCCTACATATACAAAGTCTCCGGGTGAGACCATAGACTTCACTTTGTGCAGGTCATGTGAATAGACCTCCATTCTTCCGGCATTGAGCATGGTCTTCATGTTACCCGTATCAGTCCGGATTAAAAAATCAGCTCGCGTGACCGTTACTTTGCCTTTTTCCGTACCGATAATCAAAGGTGTGCTTTTATACCGGTTATTAGCATCAACATAAGCCTCTCCTTTGATATGTACTACTGTTGAATCTCCTTTTCGGAGCGGATAGCTCAACTGCGACTGCGCATTCATCCGTATCCTGGTGCCGTCTTCCAGTTCAACGACGCATTGCTGCCGTGGAGCTGTATAAATATCCAGACTTTCTAGATTAGATATATGACTGTTTTGCACCTGTTCTCTTTGGATGCGCAGCAGCCCTTCCCGGGTGCGGCTGACGGCCAGATCGCCAAGCTGTACTATTGTACCAAAGGTATCCTGCCCGGCCCTTACCCATGTGGAGTCGGCAGCCAACATCAGGCAGGAGGACTCAATCAAGGGGATTTCGGCATCATCTGCGATGCCAAGACATGGGCTCTCCAGATGCAGCATAGCATCCTCTTTTTTATACGGGTAAAAGAAGTATAACAGCATACCTCCTATAAATAACAGTAGAGCCGCTGCATATCCAAATGTGCTGTGCCGCTTTATTTTTCCTTGTCTGCGGATAGCTTCGCCACGGTATTTTATTTCCTCATAATCAGGCATCCAATCGTCCAATGCATCTTGGGGCAATTGTCCTTCCAGCTCCCCTAATATCCTTACAACTATTCTATCATACTCTTCTTCGGAATAATTTGATTTCCGTTGCTCCAGATCTGCCATTTCACTGTTACTGATGCCCCCTAAAAATTGTTTCCTGATCAATTCTTCTATAGCTATTTTATCTTGGTCCATTATATTCCCATTAAGTTGTCAAACAAAAATTATTTCCAGTCCCTGAGCGCACGCCTGATTTTATTGATCGCAGTACTTGCGATATTCTTGACCCGCTGTAACGAAATACCATACATTGTTGAGATCTCTTTATTCTCAAAACCCTGCATTTTAGCATTCAGAAGTACATCTTTCTCCTTCGGCGTCAGCTGTTCGGTAGCCTTTAAGAATCGCTGATAGAGTTCCTCGTAGTCCAATGCGGTATCGGCATGCGTACTGTCCGTGAGTAGCAGCCCCTCTTCAAGAGGTGCTTTTACATCTTTATGCTCGGCACGGATGGCATTCAGGGATTGATATTTGGCAATGTTCATCATCCAGGCAAATGGTTCTTTCATCCTGGACACACGTATTCCATCCGCCCATATAGTAGCAATGGTCTCGGCAAAGACATCCTTCACCAGTTCATCGTCATCTTTGATAAATTGTCGGATACGTGTTTTGAGCTGAAGCCCATAACGTTTCATGATCTGGTTTATAGCCAAACCGGGCTCATCTGCCAGTCGCTTAAAACTATCTTCTTCCATATCTTAAATATTATATTCATCGCCATTTTTTTAAAATAACAAAAATTATCAACTGATTATCAGTCATATATAAAAAACATCAATTTTCAGGCGGTACGATTACCGCATTTATGTTAGATATAGTAAAAGGAGAAAGAATTTTTATAATCGGTAAAACTAAGATACGAAGACAAAATCAAATAAACAAATCAAATATCTAACAAACAGATAGTTACATTAAAAAGTAACCTAGCATTGTATTGATTAAATCAGGAAGTCATGAAAACAAAAGTATTCCATATCACTAGCTGCAGCACAGACATCTTTATGCTACTTTTTTGGCTGTATGCCGCTGTGGACACACTGTTGCACCTGCCCGAATTCCATGCTTCGCTTTTGGATCAGCCATTTCCCAGCTGGTGGGCGGATATGTTATTCTTGATGCTGCCGGTAGTAGAGCTGGGCATTGGGATACTATTTGCGATCAGGTTTTTCAAACGGTATAAACCGCTATTAATCAATCCTTACCTGTTGTCGATTATTTTATTAACCATCTTCACAGTCTATACTGATCTGGGTGCCAGCGGACTATATAAACAGAAGCCCTGTGGCTATGCATCCGTTTTCAGTGGGTTATCCTGGGGATGGCATCTCATCATCAATCTGGTATTGATCTTTGTGTCCATATTGGGGTGGTACTTGAATGGCCCAACTACCCCCATGGTCCGGTGTAAGCAATACGAAAAAAAGATGCTGTATGCTGTCAATTGGATCATAACAACGAAAGTTTCCACTTATTCCGTTCTGCTACGACGTGTGAAGAAAATTCGTATGCGGTTTGCACTCTTCCCGGCAGGGCCGGTGAAAGCATAAAATATGAAACGTGATGGCATCCCCGTAAAAAGAGTGCCCGAGGTATTAAAAGATTGGTGCACCTCGCTAAAGCAATGCATCGATCCTTATTAAAAAAACAGAGTTTTTTGAGGTAACCTTTTTTTGCTATTATAATAAAAGGCCACAACGATGAATATCGTAAAAAGTATCAAAAAAACAGCAATTGCCGGAGTATCGGCATTATCATTATTATTTGGAGTTGCATTAATGGTAAATGCAATGGATAAACCCGAAACTATAAAAACTGCAGATAGTTCTTGGTACGAAATTGATCCAAGTACAGGGGATATAGATCCAACTCCAATGGCAAGTTCCCCTTGTCCTTCAACGAATACGAAGGTCGATTGCGCCGTGGAGTTGTCAAATTCAACTCCGGTACCGGCTAACAGGGATGATCTTGATTACGGTGGTGGATCAACACCAACATTAAATCATACTTTTAGAAGTAATTAAAACTAAATGGGCTGCAAAAATGCAGCCCATTTTAGATTATCGAGGATTTTGAAGAAATTTATTAATGAAAATGATGTAATCAGGTATGGGAAGAACATATTTATTATCATTTGGCAGCAATGCAAAATGTTTTCCATCAATATTTCTATTTAAGGTCTGTTCAAAATCTTTTGTCAAGTTTAACCTTCTTAAATCCGACCATCTTATACCCCTAAATAAGAGCTCTTTCCTTCTTTCTTCCAGAATAATATTCAATAAATTACTATCAGCATCCAAAAACTCTTTTGCTTGTATTTCCGATTCAAATCGATGTGACAGAAGATAAAGCATAGATTGATAAGCTTTATCCTTTTGTCCTATCCTAGCTTCACATTCAGCTTTAATCAAATACATTTCATCTACAGCGATCCCTCCAAAAAACGTATTAGTTCCGTCATAAGAACCACGAAATTGAATTCTTCCAGATTTATTTGTAAAAAATAGATTTTTCCTTAAATCATTCTCGGAATAAGATGCCATCAAAGTGGTATCAATTTGATAAGATGTGTCAAATATCTCACTTCCGGATAGTGTATTATAAAATATTACTTCCGAATTATAGCGCGGGAATGGGAAATCTAAAGTTTGATCAATATTTTTAAAATCTATCAAATCACTATTTTTTTGCATACTCAGCTCAGCATATTCCAAGGCTTTCGAATATTTCCCTTGAATTAGATAAATTCTAGCTAACAATGCTTCATTAGCAGCCTTTGATGGCAATCTGCTTTGAGAATCACCTCTGGAAGGCAATAGTGGTTCTGCAGTCAGCAGATCATTAATCATTTGGTTATAGGTCTCCTCCAAATTTCCCCTTGTAAGTTTGGCATCAAGATCGGTATTAAGCCGTAATGGTAAACCATATTTAATACCGTTTTCGCCTTCCGCTTCAAAAGTACTACAAAATATTTGTGAAAGATGATATAGCCCGAATGACCGATGAAACAAAGCCATACCTTTTAGTTCATTCATTTTTTGATCTTCTTGCTGGTTGGCTGGTTTTAATTTTGGCACAGACTCCAGAATAGTATTTGCATAATAAATACGTTGGTAAGGCCAGCCCCAATCAGCAGGAACTCCACCTATCGAAGGGTCTTCATAAATCTTCTCATTCCAGCTGTATGCATTCTTTTCCCACGCATTTCTAAGAGATTTATAAATATCATTGTCAATAAAATAATCATCTGCTGAAATCTCTCCTAATATAGGCGCAGAAGTATTCATTATTACGAAATTATTGAGCAGTGCTTGGAGGTCTTCAATAGTAGAAGGTATTACTAATTGTTTATTCTGTTTAATATCAAGCCATTCCTTTCCACAGGAAAAAAGCAAAAACGATATTAAAACCAAAATAATTCTTCTATTTTTCATGTTTTTAAAAATTTACATTCACGCCTAAAGAATATACTCTAACTGGAGGAAAAAATGAAGAGGGGTAATCCGGATCGATCTTATACTTTGAAGATTTCCATAATATTCCCATATTATCAATATTTCCATAAATTTTCGCCTGCTTAATGTATTTTGAAATTAAAGGAAGGCGGTATGAAAAATTAATGTCACGTAACCTAATATGATCCCCTTTTTCAACGAAATAGCTTGAGAAACCTACAATTAGATCCCGGTTAGCATCAACACTTTTTGGAACCGATGGTATATTTGTTAACAATTCATCTCCGGGTTTAGTCCATCGCAACAGAAAATCCTGATGGCCACTCATGGAATTCAGAAAATTATAATAGTTCATAGTAGGCCTTCTAAAGTAATATCCTAATTTATATTGAACATTAAAACCTAATGTAAACTCTCTAAAAGTAAAAGTATTTCGAATAGAACCAAATATTGTGGGTGTACTTTGACCGTGGTATTTTAAATCGGACACAGTTAATTTATTTCTAAAATCAGCATAGTTTTTAGTATCATTACCATCAATGGTCACAATTGGATCTCCTGTCGTTGGATCCAATTTGTAATCAGGATAACTGAAAAGTATGTCTAATGGACGGTTTTCTATTGGTGCAGTAAAATTCCCACGAACATAGGCATCCGTTGAAACCCTACCATCCGGAAGATAATTTGTTACTTTATTTTTAACCTTACTGAATAAAAAATCCGTCTGCCAATTGAACACGGTTGAAATGATATTGGTGGACGTTACTTCAATATCAATTCCACTTGCTTTCATATCGGCATAATTTACCCTGTACATTCCTGTAACAGCCGAAGAAAAGTAAAGGGTCGGATCAATAGTTGTAAAACCAAAAAGATCCTTACAATACTTTGAATAATATTCCAAAGAACCAGTGATTCTATTTCCTTTTGTCTTAAAATCTATTCCAAAATTTGTAAGCGCTACTTTTTCCCATCGTAATAATGGATTTCCTGGGTTTGTAATTGTACCAAATGGAAACCCATTTTCAGAATCAGTACCAATGCGCATTGTAGGGAATGCAGTAACAGTTTTATCGATATTTCCATTTATACCATACGTAGTCCTCAACCGGAGATATGGCATCCCTTTGAAAGGATAAAACTTCTCATCTGATAACAGCCAACTTGCGCCGACTGACCATAGCGGTACTCCTCTTTGGTTCGTTAAAACACCAAATAAATTAGATGCATCCCATCTTGAGCTTAATGAGATTATATATTTATTATGATGATTATATGAAATATTGCCAAAATACGATAGATACCTGTCAATCGTCTCATGAATATAATTGTCCGGTGCAGGAATATACTGTGAGCCTCTAGGACGTATATTAAATCTGGAACTAAAATCCAAATTACTTTGCCCTATATTAATCTCTGGATCATATCCATAAAGGGTATTAGAACCTGACCGAGATTTTACCTGTCGAATTTCGGAACCCAACAATACGTTCAGTTGATCGTTTCCATTAATTTGCTTATTGATATTTAGTTGTGGTCGAATCGAATAAAATTGTTCTTTACTATTTGATCCGTAATTAATTCCTCCAATAGGTATAGGCCGCTCACCATTGGGCTGTGTATAGCGGTTTATCATATCTCTAGTATAATAGCTATCTTTTGAATAGTAGGTATGATCTTTTCCGTAAGTTTGTCCATACTGTCCTTTAATATCTAAATCAATTCCATGAATTATATGAAAAATTGTAGCTAGATTTAACTGATATTGGGTTAGGCTATTCGTTATATCTCTTAAACTTGGTTCATCCAACGGACGGAAACGCCAATCAAGTAAACCCAAACTTTCCTGTTGAATTTTATAGGAGGTTCGAAAATCGCGCTCAATATCCAGATTATTTCCCAACTCGTCTTTTAATCTTGCATAAGGATAAAGTTTCGTTCCAAGCCCAAGCATCCCCAAGCCATTATTTCTATTCTTAAGATCAGATATTAACAACTGTGCTGTAATATCAAGAATCCTACTGATCTTATATTGATTACGTAAATTCAACGTATATCTGTCGCTTCCATTCCCTTTTATGTCTTTGTTGTTTTTATCATACCCTAAGGATAAGTAGTAATTTCCTTCCGCATATCTTCCATCCAATGCTATGGCATATTGTTGAAAACTCCCCTTTTGATATAAATAATCATTAGCATCCTTTAATAAGTCATTTTGACTAAATTTTTCTCGAAATTTCTCTAAATCCTCCTTTGTTATCTTTCCATTTCTAAGGTCTATCCGATCCTGCACATATGGTGATAGTATATTCATATTAGCATTTTTCTCCACGGAATTATAAAACCCCCTGTCAAAAAAGGTATCTTCTAACTCTAGAAAATCTTTAGATGCAAGCCAGCTTTTTGAATAATGAAGGTCTGGCCGATCCTGTATAGAAAAAGCTGAGGTGAAGCTCACATTATTACTTGCTGTCCCATTCCTATTTCTTGTAGTAATGACGATTACACCATTGGCTGCACGGGCACCCCAAATCGAGGCGGCAGCAGCATCTTTTAAAATCGTTACGTTTTCTATATCATTCGGGTTAATTGACTGAATATCTCCTTCATAAGGGAAATTATCCAAAATGATCAAAGGCTGTGTATTTGCATACATGGTTGATAAACCTCTCACCCTTAAAGAAGGCGGATCATCGCTATTTCTGACAGATCTCCTGTCGAATGATAGACTATTGGTTACTCCCTCAAGCTTTGTTAAGATGTTACTGCTAATTTTACGACCCAACAGGTCTCTATTAATAAAAGTAAAGGAACCGGTTGCTCTTTCTTTAGGAACTTTCTGAAAACCTGTAGAAACTTCGACTTCTTGTAAGATATTCTCCGTAGGTATGAGAAAATAGACTGCATTATTTTTAACATCGGCAATCCTTAATGACTTAAATCCAACATGAGAAATCATTAGGCTGTCATTCTTAGAATTCACTTTAATTATAAAATGACCATTTTTATCAGTTTTAGTTTGTGATTTTAAACTCGATTGAGACACACTGGCATTTTCAATAGGAAGATTAGTAACATTGTTTCTTATTGTACCTGTAATCACCTGTTGTCCTTGCACTTGAATAATACTCAATAATAGGACTAATATCAACGTAATTTTCATATTCCCTCCCTATTCTTATCTTTAATAACCAGCACCTTGATCATTCTATTTTCTTTAGTAAAGAATAAGCCATATCTTTTCAAATGTTGTTCGATTGCAGGCATCCCTTTTAGAATTTTAGGCATTTGTAGCTCCACTCCTTTTTCCACTCCTGTTTCATCTAAAAAAGGAAATTGAATATCTCGATTTTGGCCTTGAATATATTTTAACATTTTAGAAATGCTTGTGAAGCTTACGATTGGTTCATTTAACTTATTTAGTTTGGGTAATTCAAATTTTCCCGTTATCCTTTTTAATACATAACAAGGTCTACTTCTAAGCTCTAATCCAGCTACTATGTTAAATTTTGCTCCAAAAAATATATTTACATCTTCTTTAATTGCCTTGAACTGTTCAGCTCTTGAAATAGGAACAGGGGTGATATTCACATAATTAAAGAGAGTCGTATCTAACGCCTTTTCAAGGGCTAAATCATGTTTATATTCTCCTGTCATTATTCCCGGATATTGTAGTTTTTCAAGTTTATCATCATCAATTTCCAGAATTGTCTTAAAATCACTTTCAACATTATATATTATTGAATCTGAATAGGCTAATTGAATTAATGCCAGAGGATCAATATTATAGATGGCAAACTCTTCCGGTTTTGTTGCAAATCCTCCTCCACCTTGTATATTGGCCTTGACCCTCGGAAAAACACCCCTAATCATAAAGTGGTTGCCTTCTTTTAATGCAGTTTCAAACCCTCGTTTTAAAAATTCATTGCGACTAATTTTATAATCTGCACCTCTATTAATGAATTTCACTTCTTCACCCTCTAAAAAATTTCGAATATTTTTCTGTGTACCATATTCTCCATTTGTAATGGAAATAATGGTATTATCTTTTATCCATATTTGATTCGGATAGGCAGCTGAGGGAAAATATTTGGATAATATCGAGTCAGAAACAACAGATGGTATAATCCATTTATTCTTTATTCTCGGAAATATTTCAAGATCTTTCTGTGGTGAAACGGGTAGCACAGCAAGATCATTTTCATTGCGTTGAATTGAATCAAGTCTGTTTAATGATCTGATACATGGGGCACAATAAGTTGTCCAGAAATCTATTACAATCAGTTTTTTCTTCCGATAATCTTTTAAAGTAAGCGTGTTTTTTGCTTGTGGATGGTTAACAACCTGTAAAGGTATATTCCATAATTCTTCCGGAATAGTATCACCGATTTGTAGTGGTGTAATCTCCTTTTGTACAGCTTCGGTTTTTTGTTTGGAGGACTGCGCGGAACATAAACTAAACATAGAAACGAAAATCGTTGTAAGGATCTTTAGGAGGTTATTCCCCTTATGGAACCTTGTTTTTAGGTCTTTTATGGTTAACAGTATAAGTGTGGGCATAATTTAGTCTTGTTTATGGTCGAAAAAATAACGGTACGACTGGACATATTTATCGCATTACGCCGGTGGCGTTTATTTTTTCGATGAAAATTGGTCTGTTTTCTAGGGTTATAAAAATAGTCGCCCCCAGCCCCTAGGAAAATTCATAATGGATTCTTGGGGACAAAGAGTGGGAATATAGGTATCTGTAGGGTTATTCAGGATGCTTAATCAGGTTTTTTAGAAAGACCTTTTTACCGGAATATTTTTTGTTCAACAGAAAAACATAAGGCTGGGGACTCCTAAACTCATTACTGAGGCTTGAGAAACAGCCCGGCCATGTATAAAAGGAGTCCCGCCCTATATGTTTTTCTTTATCGTATTTAATAAACATCGCTCTAGTTTTAGGTTTCTCAGGCCCAGCAGCGAGGATGTTTAATCAAATATAGTAAACAAATCATTAAATACAAAATATTAAGTATTTAATACTATATTTTTACGTATTCAAAAATTAAAGAATGCTATAAAACTTTAGGATTTTTGGATATGGGTGGTAAAGAAATCTTGGGGAAATATATTCAAAGAAAGTTAAGAGGGAAAGGAATCGAAGATAAAGATGTTGCAAGATCGCTAAACATCGCGCTTAGGTCTGTACCTTATATTTATAAACAGACTGAAATTTCCAGTGAGCGCTTGGCCAAAATTAGCATTTTACTAGATGAAAATATCTACTTGGATTACTATGGAGATGAAGAGCCCCTGAAATCTCTACTTAACCGAGAAACAAATAAATTAAAAGAGCTAAACGAAAAGGGCCTTGCCGTAATCGATGATAAAAATCTAATTATTGAACTTCAAAATAAACTTATCGTCGAATTAGAGGAAAAGCTAAAGAAATAGACTTAAAATTCATCATATCTAGATCCGTGTTAAAAAGATTCGATTTTCTCTTGGCAAAGTTGTTTGACCAATTCCTGCATTTTTTTCACTTTGCTTATTAATTCTTTTAAATCATCTTCTGATATCACGTAGTCCAGTTTATACCGCGCATCAATATACCCTTTTTTTAAGAGATCAAACAGATGCAGCTCGCGTTCGTTCAAAACTGGGGTACGGAACAATTGATATAAGTCGGTCGAAATGTGCTTAGCATAATTCCTCAGTTTTTGAAGATTATGTGTTTTAGGTTTATATCCTGTGTATACCAATAGTACTGCACTATAGAAACATTCAGTAGCTTGATGTAATGAGAATGCACACAATCTTAATTCTTTATCAGTCAGATAAAAATCGACTCCTTTTAAAAATCCTTGTGCTTGCGGAAACCAGATATCAAAATAGCCCTGAGCCTTTTTCTTTTCCTCTATAGGAGTTAATATTCTAGGTTCATCAAAGGTATAATTACCATCGTCAAACAGGAGAATGCCTTCGTTAATAATATCGGTAAAAAAGTATTGTCCAAAACGTAGCCCCTCGTTGATGTAATCAATATCATGTACGATAGGGCTAACTACGTTATTCACATGGTTAGATCGGTTTTCAATGTGGCTGATTATGGCATGTTCCTTCTCTTCTCCTTTTTTTATCACTACCAAAAAGTCATAGTCGCTGATATAACTGAAACGTACTCCATTTTCAACATATTCGTCCTCGACCCAATTACCATTTGCATGACTCCCGAATAAAATCACTTTAACGGGATTCGCTTCTTCCTTTATGATTTCAAGGATCTGTCTTATATCTTCTTGCTTGTTCTCCGGCAAGTGGTCGATGGTCATTTTCATAGTGTAAATATACTAAAAAGCCCTTAAACAGCATTATAGTTAGGAACTAGATGCACGGTAAACTTTACAAACATCTATTTCTATAGGCTGATGCTAAGGTTTTATAGGACTCGTTTAATATATACATAGCATCAAATCCTTTTTTTAGGGCAATTTCAAGTTTGCCGACTTTAATGGAATATTCAGTAGAGTACCTAACATCAACATAAGCGCTGTCAATCTGTTTGAGCACATCATGCTCCGGCTTGTTTTCAGCATCAAATAGGCACCCTAATCCGAAAGAACAACAATATATAGCGCTGGTGTGCAATAATTGAGTGCGATCGTAAATCACGCCCCATCAATAAGATTTCGGCGGCCATAAACGTCTGCTCTAGTTGCTGGTGGAGCATTAATGACGCTAAACTGAACTATTCTGAAGTAATGAACAGATACGGTGATGACCCGTTAAAGAATCCGGAATTTATATACCGATATATGTCAACATTGGGATAAAAATACAGCTCCCCATCTCCTTGCCAGTTTTTTTGTATATAAATGATATCCTAATTAAATAACCTTTCCGGATAAATCTCAAAAATATCAATATAGGTATATAATCAGCATGGATAAACAATCTATGGGATTCATGAATGTTACTGAATATGGATCAAGTTTTTACAGACATGCCCACCTTAAAAGAAGGCGGGCATGTTATACATCCCACATAACGGGCAATAATTCATCTATATAAAAGGGACGTATTCCCTCGATTTTCCCATTAAAAATTCTTATCCAAAAGCATATAGGAAAAGATTAAAAAGAGGATTACCGCCACACCAACTATCAATCTGGTCAATACTGCACTGACGTATTCAACACTCTTGGTCTGCTCTGGAAAAAGCGAAATCCTATATTCCTTTTTAAACGGCTTGGGCCATTCTTCCATACTATTACCGATAGTCATTAGACTATTTTTAAGAATTGATTCCAGCCGTGTCAGGTCCGGCTCAGGGGACTTTATCACTATTTCACCATATTTCTTTTCGAAATCTGTGAGCAAAGCCTGCGTCTGCGCTTCCTTGACCAATAATGCTTCATTTTTCTTGGATAGCTCTGTTTCGAGAAACTCCGTCTTTTTAATAAGGTTTTCGATTACTTCATCCATAACCGATCGTTCGGTTGCCTGTTGATTGTTCATTTTTTATCCTTTCTTTTATTTTCATCTTTTATTCTTACGTGCTTTATTTGTCCTCCTCCTATTCCGCCCATGGATTGCCTCATCATCCACATCATCGGACAAATGAGCTACCGGAGCGAAAAGGTCTCCTAATAGACCGCCGGAAAATCTCGTCGGGGACTCTGTTTTGATGGAGGCTGACATCTGTTCATCCGGAATGGACGATGAGTGTTGCGGACGGGCAAGTATTTCCCTGAGCTCATCGGCAAGGCTCCTTTTCTCTTCCTGTTTTTTCACAGGTAAGACGTCTTTTCCTTCTTTTCGGAAGATCTGTTCATTTTTGGCCAACTGCAAACTGATTTTCCCGTAACTATAATTCCTGTCAATCTCCGACCCTTTAAACTGGTATCCGCTTTTACTAAAACTGATTCCCTGCACTTCTTCTGTTCCGCTTCTGAATTTGTACAGAATGCCTATACCCTGCCCGGCAAGTAACTTCTCAAGCTCGCCCATGCTTGCTGCTTTGGGCAATAAGGCACGGATCTGATCGTGGATCTGGTACTTTGCCCTGTCAGCTCCTTTAAGGTTCTGGCGGTTCACCTTGTCTTTCCCTTTGGCGATATGGAAACCATGCTTTAGCGAAGCTGTCTCAAATTTATTGA
>NZ_DJTD01000044.1:0-73747 GCF_002440385.1 Sphingobacterium sp. UBA6317
AGATGGCATATATCCTTTTTTTACACTATAAATATATGAAAATCAAACCGTTAAAACAAATAATAAACCTTAGATAATGCAAAAAAAGAGACTGCCTTTTTGAGACAGCCTCTTTTTATGCAATTTTACACCGAGTTCTGGCTACAGCAATCAGCTATGGAATGCTCAAATCAAGGGCTTTGACCTGACGTAATTGAGCAGCTCATTTTTTATAAGCCTTTTAACATCCCGCCGTCCAGAGGAATATTGGCTCCAGTCAGATAACTTGCATATTCGGAGCAAAGGAAAGCGACGAGATAACCGTATTCTTCAGGTTTACCCAGACGCTGCGCAGGAACCTGTTTTAACCGCAATTGTAGCGCTTCCTCGTAGGATATACCCATACGTTGAGCGTCAAGGTTGGTTAGCGACTGGATACGGTCCGTATCAAATAGGCCTGTCAAGATGCTATTGACCGTCACCCCTTCTTTAGCGACATCCGTTGCCAGCGATTTACTCCAGCTAAGCAATGCTGTACGGATCGTATTAGACAACACTAAATTAGATACCGGTTCTTTCACAGTTGAAGAAGACACATTAATAATACGTCCGTATCGATTTGCCAACATATAAGGCAGCGCACATGAGGTCGTGTAACAGTGATTTTGAAATAAGAGTTCAAAAGCATGCTGGTAATCCGCCAAATTTTTTTGGTCTATGGTTCCTGCTTGCGGCCCATTCGAATTGTTGATTAAAATATCAACCTTATTCGACTCAAAATAATGTGTTATCTGCTTTTTGTATGCTTCGTGATCATTGTAGTCCACCACGATATATTGGTGTACCTGTCCTTTGGAGGTATCAAGACCTTCACAGGTACGTTGTAGCTTTTCCTCCTGTCGGGAAGCCAATGTTACAGATACGCCACATGAGGCAAGCACTTGGGCAATACCTGCACCTATACCAGCAGAGCTCGCTCCGATCAGGGCTTTTTTCCCATTTAGATTGATTTCCATATCTTTTTATTTTTTATTTTATAGCGTGTATGTATGCATAGCCAATCATCATGGCTGAAAATGCGTTCTAACCCCGGTTAATCGTTGTCCTTTGCTCGGATCATTGCAACAAATAAATATATGGCAAAGACCCATGCTGAGCCAAGGCATATCCAAGCAAAAATGGGAATTCCCCACCACTGTGGTTCTACGCGTGCGACAATAATCATCCCACCTAGTAAATTGAGTGACATAAACATAATTCCGATGACAATACGATTGACCCCCTTGCGTAAAATAGCATTAAAAGATCGCGCACTGATCAATCGATGGTTGAGTGTAAAATTTCCTGTTCGAAATAAGCGCACAAGGGCGCGCATATCTTCGGGAAGTTTTTCGACATCGCGCGCAAAAGATTCAACTTTATGTTTTCCTTTTTGGAAGATTGCCTCTGGAGAGAGCCGCTCCATCATAATCCTACGTGCAAAGGGCTTGATACTCTCCATAATATTAAGATCGGGATATAACTGGCGTCCAATACCTTCCATCAACGAAATGCCCCGCATCAACTGATAAATATATTCCGGAAAATACAAGCGGTTGTCACCAATGATGTTCCACAATTTATTGAACAATAAATCTAAGCTAAGATCCCCGAGAGATACATTATCAATCATATCGAAAATCTCATATAGGGATCTTTCAAACCGGTTACGATCCGGAATATGGCTCACCACGGCAACGTCTTCAATTACGTCAGCAAGCCGGACAGCATCTTCGGAAATAGCCGATTGAATAAACTCTTCAAGCTGCCTACGGTCTATCCCCAATAATTTACCCATATTTCCGAAATCCAAAAAAGCAATCCGCCCATCCGGCATCACCATCATATTGCCGGGATGCGGATCGCCATGAAAGAAACCATGGATAATCACTTGCTCAAGGTATAAATTGATCCCATTTTTTACCAGCGTTTGGACATCCATTCCCCGACGCTTAATTTCATCGGCATCAGTTACCTTGAAACCATCGAGATATTCCATGCAAAGAACATGGTCCGACGAGAGTTCAGGATAAACACGGGGTACCTTGATCAGTTTATTTCCTTTAAAGTTCTTTGTGAAGCGTTCGATGTTATGCCGCTCAATCACCAGGGACATCTCTTCCTGCATGGTCGTAGCGAAAGATTCAACAATCAGCAGAAGGTTAAGGTTTTCCAGTACATCATTGTACATGGTTAGGATTTTGGCAATATCACGCATAAGTGCCAGATCACAGCGCATAACCTCATCGATGCCAGGACGGCGGACTTTTAAAACGACTTGGGTTCCATCTTTTAAGATTGCGCGATATACCTGTGCGATAGAGGCCGCAGCAAAAGGTTCGGCAGTAATCTCCTGGAAATGCCCATCAATATCCAGCTCAAGTTCTTCTTTGAGATAAGATTTAATATCCACTTCAAAAGGGGGAACATTATCCTCAAGGCGCTTAAGTTCATCTACGAGATCTTTGGGCAACAACCCCTCCCGCGTCGAAGCCGATTGTCCAAGCTTGATAAAAGCCGGACCGAGCTCCTCAAGAGCCATGCGAATACGGGCATAAACACTGATATTATCGACGTCAATAGCATGTTCTACAGCAGATCGGGGTCCCTTCCACGGCAATCGAGCGATCGCATCTTTAAAACCATATTTGGCCAATATACTTAAGATCTGGGAACTGCGCTGTAACTTCTTTGTCGGATTAAACATAATGGACAATGGTTTTCAATGACAATATACGAAATATCCATGCCCCAAAAAGCAAACAAGCATAAAATGAAGCGGATATTCCATATGGACTAAAAAAACTAATCAGAAGGAGATGAAACAAAAACCTTACCTATTTTAGTTCGAGCCATTTTGAACGGAAAATCAAGTCTTCAACAGCATAAAATAAATACAAGGACGCTGTAAACTATTCGGCTTCCATTTGATCTAGCTTTTCCTTTATCTGTGTAATATAATTGCTATAATAAGCACGAATCATAAATTCTGTCAGACCAACAACAAGAATAATGGAAGCAATTGCGGAAAGGATCATCCACACAATAAAGTTTGGATCCTGTTGGAAAGTTTCCTTGAAATGGTATAATCGATCAAACCAGACGGTAGTCCGATTCTGTGCGATCATAATAAGATAAAGAAATAGAGCTTGCGGTATCATCACGTAGGCCGCGATCCGATAGGTCTCTACGGCATACTTCAAATCGTAATACAATTTGAGCAAGTGTTCTTTAGAAGCCAACAACTCGATCTTTTTCGTACTCTTTACCAAATAAAAGAACCTCCGATAATATAAAAGACTAGATAAGGATATCTGTACGATAAAAAAGTAATAGGCAAATGCAGCATAACCTTCAATCTTATATATCGGTAAGATGGGCACCAAAAACAGAAAGCCCATACACACGGCCCAAGAGATAAACTCACGTTTGATATTCTTGCGCAGCTTACCCATGATATTGCCGACTTCCTTATAGTATTTGAGATTTGGATTCTGTAAATCCTCGTCTGTAGGCTGTTGCTGCCAAGATTTTTTTAACTCATCAAAATTCATACTTGTATTTTTTAATGATTTGTTGAATTCGCTCCTTCGTGCGGTTTAATTTTACGCGGGCATTGACTTCCGATATACCCAGATTTTCTGCAATCTCGCGATGACTCTGACCTTCCAAAAACAAAAATATCAGGGCTTTTTCAATGGCGTTGAGCTCTTGAACGGCCTGATAAAAAACGTTCAGTTGCTCATCTTTATCGGTATCGTAAGCTTCTTCTGCAAAATCATGTCGTTCCTCTAACGTATCATAAATCTGATGTTTCTTTTCTTTTTTTAAGAATACCATTGCGGTATTGAGGGCAACACGGTACATCCACGTTGAAAATTTACTCTGTTGCTTAAATGTTGCATAGGATTTCCACAGCTGATAGACGATCTCCTGATACAGATCTTGTCGCCCTTCATGATCATCCATATACATACGGCTCACCTTAACGAGAATACCTTTATTCTCGTCAATCAGTCGAAGAAATTCTATTTCTGATGGGTTCACCTAGCGATTTTTCTTTAAATATATTTAGTTAATAAGTATAGCAAACAAACAAAGTGTTACAGCTTTATTTAAAAATATGTAAATTGTTATGAAAAAAGAGGCTAATCGTTGAAGATTATGGAGAATATATTTTATCAAGGTCAGATTATATGGGCGCAGATCGATGCAAATAGACATATGCGGCATTCTGCTTACGCTGATATCTGCGCACAGGCCCGCAGTAACATGTTGAACAAAATGGGCTTTTCACTGGATAAATTTGCCGAATTTCATATCGGTCCAATTTTATTTCGGGAAGAACTCATCTATTTTAAAGAAGTGCATTTAGATGAATATGTACAGGTAAAAGTAGAACTGACGAAATACAACAAAACAAATAGTCGTTTCTCATTTATACACCAAGTTTTTCGTAATGACGGAGTTTTGTGCTGTACCGTCAACGTCGATGGAGCCTGGCTCGACCTTCATAAGCGGAAATTAACGAAGTTACCGGAAAAGATGGAGCCTTATCTCGCCAAAATTCCCCGATCTGAAAACTATGCGGAAACTGAATAGTCTTTTCATCATGTCAGGACCATCCTGATAAAAAAAATCCCTCGGAACGCAAACGGAATTCCGAGGGATTAAAACATAAACTAAACCTAAAAACTATTGTCTTTTGCTCACCTTTGGTCATTCCCAAAATGAACTATTTCTTGTATGCTGCTGGATTATTTAACTTCAATCAAACGTTTTGCAATGATTGCATCTTCTTTTTTGCCAACAGTCAAAATTAATATACCACCTTCATAGGCAGCCTCGATATTGCTGTAATCTACGGTCTCTGGCAAGGTAAATGATCTTGAGAACGAAGAATAATTGAATTCTTTTTTGCTGTATAATTTTTCTTCACTCACACTTTCCTCTTTTTTCTCAGCTGAAATGGTAATTAGATTTTTATCGACATTGATCTTAAAATCAGATTTATCCAATCCAGGCGCTGCCATTTCAATTTTAAAGGATTTTTCAGTTTCTGATATATTGACCGCAGGTACACGGGACACCAAACGATCGGAGATGAAGTTATCATTGAATAAGTTGTCGAATACAGTGTTCACAAATGGATTTACTGCATCCGTGTTTAAACTTTTTGTAGGGAATTTAATTAATGCCATTTTTTTGTCCTCCTAATTTTTTGTTTTATTGTTAAGCTTTTTTTGTTCTACCTATTTGAAGAGAGCTATTCAATTTGCGTACCAGCAGGTTTTAAAAGACAAAATGTCATTTAAGAATAAAAAATAATGTCATTTTGTCTTAAAAACAACTGTTTCCAACTACCTAGCGATCAATTTGTCATTAGCGGGCTCCCTGTCCCCAATCCCAAATTGTCCCTATACACAGACTAACGTATAGGAGATAAAACAGTTTATCAGAAATTGTCATTTTTTATTAAGAGTCTGAAACAGAGCGCTCAATTAGCAGCGTACCGTATAAGAGAAAAATCTTTTATGAAACGTTGTTATTTTTACTGAGCACCTCAAACAGAGCGTTCGAATAGTAGTGTATCATATAAGAGAAAAAGATTTTATCAGAAGTTGGTATTTTATTAGGCATCCGAAACGTAACGTTCAAAAAACCATTAAGTTTGATTTTGTTCCAGCGAAGCAATCAATAAGAATTTGACAGCATCGTAAATATAGTCCTTAGCCTCTGCATAGGAGATCCCATAGCGTCGCTGTACGACATCAGCATAATGTGGAAATGGCGTAAATAATTTATCATAATAGGCATCCAGTTGTACTATGGTCGGCAACTCAAAAGCCAAACGAAGCTGAAACCGCCGGATAATGGCTGTATCCAATATTTCAGGATGATTCGTTGCTGCAATCAATACCGCTTCAGCAGGAAAATAATCGATCAGCTGTATAATGGTGTTCACGAGACGGCGCATTTCACCCACATCCTTTTCTTCACTAATCCGCGCCTTTCCGATCTGATCGAATTCATCTAAAAACAGAACTGCTTTTTCACGCCCTGCTTTATCAAAGACCTGTTTGATGTGCTGCGAGGATTCGCCAATACGAGAAGAAATGAGGTTGCTCAAATTCAACACATAAATTGGTTTTTCAAGCGCTGTAGCCAGCGCTTTCGCCGTTGTTGTTTTTCCGCAACCCGAATAACCGTGCAGTAAAATCTTATTGCTCACCGGCAGACCATATTGCGAAAGCTCTTTAATATAACGATGCTCTTTAATCAGCTGATGCAGCTTTTGACGGCTGTCCTTTTCCAAGAAAACATCCTCCAAAGCAATCCTTTCCTTATCGGCTATGACAAGATCGTAAATATTCATACTATTAATTTAAGACTATCAGATAACGATTGGCAAAACTAAATCTTTCAGTTGGTATATCGCTGATCCAGTTTCGTTTTAATCCTTAAAATATTTAAGACTAACTTGGGAGCAAGAAAGGTCCCCTCCAAAGGGAGGGTTCGATTTGCGTATCACCACTTCGATCGTCAGAGCATGGGATACTCTTTCCCGAATCTGTTCAAGTATTTCTGAAGCCGCAGATTCCAGTAGTTTGCGTTTAGGTAGCATGACACCGGCTGTAATCTGGTAAAGTTCTTCGTAGTTGAGCGTATTGTTTAAGTCCTCTGTCTCGGCATTCAAAAAGGGAAAACATACGTCAATAGAAACAAAAAATTCATTGCCTAGCACCTGTTCTTCTTCATAGTAACCTATTGGTGCATAGAACCGAGCTTCTTTCAGCGATACTGTCTGTAAAATGGTTGCCATGCACAAACCTACTGAAATTGTTCCAAACAAGTGGGATTATTTGTATATTTAACCATACCAAAAACCCAACAGATGAACTTTTCTTTATCCTCAGCGATAGCAACAACACTCTTATTTGGCGCCACTGCATTACAGGCCCAAACAAATATGAAACCCAGCGACACCGAATATTATAGTCCGGTACCACCGACAGTTACAATCAATCAGGGTATACCAAGCGATGCCATTGTCCTTTTTGACGGCAAGGATCTTAGTCAATGGAAAAGTGAAAAAGGCAAAGCCAATTGGACGGTAGCCAACAACGTACTTGAAGTAAAACCGGGGGCTGGAGCCATTGAGACCAACGAACACTTTAGCGATTTTCAATTGCATATTGAATGGAAAAGCCCCGAAGTAATCAAAGGCGAGGGCCAAGGAAGAGGTAATAGCGGAATTTTCCTACAAGGGCTTTATGAAATTCAGGTATTGGACAACAATAACAACCCAACCTATGTCAATGGCGGAGCGGGCAGTATTTACAAACAACGCCCACCCCTGGCGCAGGTAATTGCTCCGGAAAAATGGCATGTGTACGATATTATTTATAAAGCCCCTCAGTTCAATAAGGATGGAATCTTGACCGCTAAAGGAACAGTAACGGTCCTACATAATGGCGTCGTTGTACAAAACAATACTCAAATCGATGGCACAACCGAATATATCGGACTACCAAAACAAATAAGCCACGGCCCAGGTCCAATTGTACTGCAGGATCATGGTGATCTGGTCCAGTTCAGAAACATCTGGCTACGTAAACTATAACTTAGCAGCAAGACGTAGCGGTTTATAGCAAACAATTTAAGTTAGAAAAGCAACAATTCTGTACTAGGTTTTATAGGGCTATTTCCCTAATTTAGCCCTATAAAATTTAAAAACAAACGGAATGTAATGAGCTACTTGCGCCTTTAATTTCCTATCGCAACAGGTTTAGAAGCCTCATGTGATTATTGGACTAATGAAGCGCAAAATAACCACTGAAATGGGCTCACGTATGACGTTGTGTATAAACATTCACACAATATTACAGTTTAATGAAAAGAATTGCGCTATTCTTCTTGTTGGCAAGCTCCATCAGCAGCTATGCACAACGCAACCTCAATTTAGAAGAAACAGTATTTGGACCCCGAACTTACGCCCCAACATCAATAGCCGGAGCATCGTGGATCCCAAAATCAAACAACCTCTCCTATCTCGATAAATCGTACCAGAATCTATTATCAAAAAGCGCTTCCAACAACTGGAGCGAAACTAATCTAGCCTCTAAAGCAGACCTCGAAGCAGCATTGAAAACGGCTATTCCGGGCGAAACATTCAATCTGCGGATGTTTCCTTACGACTATAAATGGCGTGATGGAAACGCGCTATTACTCCAAGTCGATGGAAAAGATAAAACTTACACGGTGGCTTACAATATCAAATCAAAAAATATTGAAAGCTTTATCGGCAATGACAACAAGGGAGCTAATCGCGAGGTAAGTTCGGATTTTTCAAAAATCGCCTACTTAGTAGACAATAACATCGCAATTGTTGACAAAGACGGCAAAATTACTTCCGTCACCAACGATAACGACAAAGGAATTGTCAATGGTAGTGATTACACCCATCGCCAGGAATTTGGCATCAAGAAAGGAATGTGGTGGAACAATCAAAATGACAAACTGCTGTACTATCACAAAGACGAAACGATGGTCGCCAATTATCCATTACCGCAATGGAGTTCCAAAATTACGAATATCAAATGGATTAAATATCCAATGACAGGCCAAAAATCGGAAGAAGTTTCGTTGATCGTTTACAACACCACCACGGGACAAAAGGTAACCCTTCAAACCGGTGAGCATTCAGAGCAGTATTTGACCATAGTTACCTGGGATCCTTCTGGTAAATACATCTACGTCGGAGTACTTAACCGTGGGCAAAATGATCTTAAAGTCAACAAATATAATGCAGAAAACGGTTCTTTGGTCAAAACCCTGTTTGAAGAAACTGCGACAACCTGGGTTGAACCTGAAAACCCATTGACATTCTTACCAAACAAACCGGATCAATTCCTTTATCAATCCGATAGAGATGGCTATAATCAACTTTACCTCTACAACACGGAAGGTAATCTGATCAAAAAACTCGGCTATAAAGACATCGTTATGGAGGCATTGCTCGACTTTTCGGCTGATGGCAGCAAAGTTAGCTATACAGGAGTCACCAACAACGGTTTAGATCGCCAATTATTTGAGGTCGACCTAAAATCTGGGAAAACGGTTCAATTAACAAATGAATCGGGTACGCATCATGCTGCACTAAGTAGCGATGGCAAGTATATCTACGATCAATATAGTAATTTAAAAACACCAAATAAAGTTCAGGTCAAAGAAGTTAAATCTGCTAAAGAAACCACCTTAGTCAATGCAGAAAACCCTTTTTCCGGAAAAATAAATGATCCTAAAATCGAATTTGTACAGTTGACATCCGCAGATGGGAAATACCCATTGACAGGACGTATCATTTATCCCAACGACTTTGATCCAGCTAAGAAATATCCGGTCATGTATTATTTATACGGCGGATCACATTCGCAGCTTGTTTCCAACAAATGGCTAGGAGGCGCTGGATATTTTGATATGTATATGGCGCAACAGGGCTATATCGTCTTCACGATGGATAATCGCGGCACGAATTACAGAGGCCGTGATTTCTATACAGCTACGCATCGCAACCTCGGTCAAAACGAAATGGCCGACCAGATGAAAGGAATAGAGTTCCTTAAATCAAAATCTTTTGTCGACCAACAGCGCATGGGTATTTTCGGGTGGAGTTTCGGTGGTTTTATGACAACTTCCTTCATGCTGCATCATAACGATATCTTCAAGGCTGCAGTAGCTGGAGGTCCTGTAATCGACTGGAAATTTTATGAGGTGATGTACGGCGAACGCTACATGGACACGCCGCAAGAAAATCCGGAAGGTTATAAATTGACATCACTCCTCAATAAAGCCGATCAACTGAAAGGAAGATTATTGATTATTCACGGCGCACAAGACCCTGTCGTTGTACAACAAAACAGCATGGAGTTTTTAGAAGCCTGTATTAAAGCCGGAAAGCAAGTAGATTATTTTCTATACCCGACTCATGAGCACAATGTAATGGGAAAAGACCGTATTCATATGTACGAAAAAATTGCGGACTACTTCAATCAGCACCTCAAAAATCCGTCATAAACTCAGGAAAACAAGAAAAACCAAAAAGGGCTATCCAAAAAGATTTGGACTGCCCTTTTTTATGCAATTTAGTATAGGTTAATGTGACTCCTGATCCAGGCCTTCGGATAAACTATACAATGTCCAGTGTTTTGTTTTTATGGCCTGAGATTCTGTCCGAAGCAATCGGATAAAATCCTGCACCCCAACCTCCTCATTCCCATTACCATGAATCAGGACAATACTTCCGTTTTTGGCCTGCTGCCCTTTTGCCAACCAGGCATCCGAGCCTACCGCAATAAGACCATAGGACAATAGCTGCTCAATGATACGCCGATCGGAAACTAAGCCCGGACAACGAAAAAATACCGAAGGCAGAAGACCGTTTTTCAGCATCAATTTTTCATTCTCCAACACTTCATAACCTAGATTCGTATTTTTGGAAAGCAAAAAATTGGATGTTAAAGGATTACTAGTAAAAACATGGTCATACGTATGATTGACCCAGGTAATCTTTACTCCCTTTGCATCCAATGACTTTAGCCATGCTAGATCTGCGGCGTGATTTAGCATCCATTTACCCGAAACAGAAACGGCCAGTGGCAGGCTGCGATCTATCCCCTTAAATGCAGCGAGAAGATCTTCAAAAATAGCCCTGTCCAAAGGTTTATGTGAAGGACATAGATCAATCGTCAAATTAATACCAGCCTCTTTGGGAAGCCTAAAATTCAGCCCCGCATCCTGTAAGTTGTTTTCAGTTTTTCTGACTAAAGAGAAGCAGCTTTCGTATACCGAACCACTTAGACTTTTTGTAACCTGAGCCGCATCGTTGTACAGAACGCTGACCGATCGTTCTCCTACTATACGCGTTTGCAGTGTAGTAGGATCTACCGTCAAATAATATTTTACAGTATTTGTCGTGAAACTACGGATCCCCACCAGAGAATTATTATTTTCACGGAGGATCAACCACTCGGTTCTGTAGTTTTCTAAATTGGCAAATGAAACCTGTCCATTAGAGAGTAGGGCGCACACCAAAAATAGACCAACAAAAATGAGCTGTTTCATCATCAGTTGCCACTCGTTCTTTTAGACTGTAGATTAGTTGGCCATACCGTCGGCTTGCCATCTTTATCAATTGGCAATGTGATCTTATCGCGGGAGACCAAAGCAGGCTCTTCACAGGCAAGGTAAGTCAAAATCGCAACGATAATGGCGTTTTGTTTTACTTCATCAAACACAATCTTATCATAGGTATCCCGATTGGTGTGCCAGGTCACCTTACCATAGTCCCAGGATGTGGAAGAGAGCCCAAAGGCCGGAATTCCTTTTTGAACGAAAGAAGAATGATCACTTCCCCCCGTCCCCGGCATACCTGGAAAACTGGTTTGGATTTCATTACGGAACTCTTCAGGCAAATATTGCACCCAGCGGCTTATATATTCGTAAGATTTTTCAAAACCACTGCCCCCTATCCGGACAATTCGCCCTGTGCCGTTATCCTGATTCCATACCACCTGTATATTTTTAGCGATCTCGGGATGATCTTCGACAAAAGCTGAAGAGCCATTCAGCCCCTGCTCCTCACTTCCCCAGTTACCGACCAAAATCGTTCTTTTATTATCCGGGTAAACCTTCCTTAAAATGCGGACAGCCTCCATCATGGTAATTACTCCTGTCGCATTGTCTGTCGCTCCCGAAGCGCCGTCCCACGAATCTAGATGTGCCGAAAGCACAACATACTCGCCCGGTTTTTCCTTTCCCTTGATCTCTGCGATACTATTATAGGTCTTTGATATTCCAAGCTCTTTTGAATTTCCCTGCAGCGAAACCCGAGGTTTGACCCCATGTTCTGCCATGCGGTATAACAGACCGTAATCTTCCAGCCCTACGTTAAATACCGGAATCTGTTTGGACTTCGCATCAAAAATCCGTGTAATACCAGGCAACTCTGTCCAATAGGAATCAATGGCACCAACGGCGCCAGCATTCTCCAAAGCCAAGGGCAATGTCCGACGCGTGCTTCCCGTATAGGACATACTACTCTCCCATTTTTTCAACTGATCATTTTTTAAGGCTTGATATTTTTCATAACCTTTCGGGGAAGCTGACTCCTTCCAGTTGGCATCTGACCGTCCTGAAAGCGGATTCATTCCAATCAATACGATCTTGCCTTTGACTGTCTTAAGCCAAGACTGAAAATCAGACGGGGAACTAAATAAAGGCATTACCACAACCTCGGCTTCAACCCCTTTCTCCTTGGTCACGGGACTGAACGCCAACTGTGTACCTTCCAAAGATTTTATGCGGGGATAGGTCATCGTCACCTGAGAAGTTCCTCGTTCCCACGAACGCCATTCACCATAGGGCTCATTGCGGGCCTGTGCGCCAAGCGCATTATAATTTTTGACAACCCAATCATGCGCCTGTTGCATTTGTGGACTCCCGACAAGACGGGGGCCAATCATATCGACAAGCTCAAACGCATACTTCTCCAATTGTGAATTTGCATTTGCCTCCTGCACAATTGACGAAACCATCGCTTCTTTATTTTGAGCAAAAATAGCTGGAGTGCTCAGCAATAGAAGTGCCAGCCCTAAAGATTTCATTCCACGCTGTTTCATTAAATCTACCTTCATGTATATATCTTTATTTATTGTATAATTCTCCGTTAATACGCTAACGCTACGAGCGCAAACTACATGTTACTATATTCCACTAGCTCTCAAAGAAGCTCCAGAAAAAGACAGTGCTCCGGTCAACCTTAGTTAATTTAGAAACCCAAAGTTTCCTGTGATTGGTTTTTCCGAAAATTACTAAACAATATTTAAAAACACACATTCATTTTTAATCAATTAAATGATATACCCTTATTTAGTTGAAAAAAAAACATAAAAAGCCTGAAAAGAAACTTTCCAGGCTTTACCAAATATAGATATGAGGGTTGATTAGTTACACGGCTTCCACTTTGGATTTTTCGTAGCTCTCTTGGTGAACCGAGGCCACAGCCCGACCCGATGGATCATTCAGATTCTGGAAAGAAGCATCCCAAGCTAAGGCTTCCGGCGTACTGCATGCGACAGATTTTACCGATGGAACAGTTTGTGCTGCCGCTGTTGAAGGAAAATGTGATTCGAAAATTGTCCGATATAAAAACTCTTCTTTGTTTTTCGGTGTGTTTATCGGGAAGCGCGTTGAAGCCTCGGCAAACTCCTGATCAGAAACTTTACTTTCAGCCTGCTCTTTCAAGGTATCGATCCAGCTATAGCCTACACCGTCAGAAAATTGCTCTTTCTGGCGCCATGCGATGCTTTCTGGCAGATAGTCTTCAAATGCCTTACGTACAACCCATTTCTCCATCCTTCCATCGCGAATCATTTTATCGGAAGGATTGATACGCATCGCAATGTCCATAAATTCTTTATCTAGGAAAGGTACACGCCCTTCAACACCCCATGCTGCAAGTGATTTATTTGCCCGCAGACAGTCGTACAGGTAAAGCTTTTTCAGCTTACGTACAGTTTCCTCGTGAAATTCCTGTGCATTTGGCGCTTTATGAAAATAAAGATACCCACCAAAGAGTTCGTCTGACCCTTCACCCGACAATACCATTTTAATGCCCATTGATTTGATTACACGAGCTAATAAATACATCGGTGTAGAAGCGCGTACCGTCGTGACGTCATAAGTCTCCAAGTGGTAGATCACGTCACGGATCGCATCCAATCCTTCTTGGATGGTAAAGTTGATCTCGTGGTGTATTGTTCCGATATGATCTGCTGCTTTCTGTGCCGCAATTAAATCCGGTGCTCCCTTCAATCCCACCGCAAATGAATGCAGTTGAGGATACCAGGCATCTTCTTTGTCGTCACTTTCGATACGTTTGGATGCAAACTTCTTCGTTACCGCAGCAATAACCGATGAATCCAATCCACCAGACAGCAGTACACCGTAAGGTACATCTGACATCAATTGACGATGCACCGCATCTTCCAAACCTTTGCGCAAAACAGCGATATCGGTCTCGTTGTCTTTTACAACATCGTAACTTTCCCAATCACGTTGATACCAGCGCTGCGGAGCTTTCCCCGTTTTGCTATACAAGTAATGCCCCGGAGGAAATTGTTCAATCGTCGTACAGAAACCTTCCAGTGATTTTAATTCGGATGCAACGAACAATTGCCCCTGCTCATCTTCACCATAATATAGAGGGATAATTCCCATATGGTCACGTGCGACAAAAAAGGAATCATCACGTGAATCATAGAGTGCAAAACCAAAAATACCATTTAATTCATCCACAAATGAGGGACCTTTCGCTAAATATAATGCCAACACAACTTCAGAGTCACTTTGTGTCGAGAACTCATAATCAGGAAGGCTATTTCTTAATTCATGGTGGTTATAGATCTCGCCATTAACTGCTAGTACAACTTTACCGTCCGGACTGTACAATGGTTGACTTCCAGATTTAGGGTCAACAATAGCTAACCGCTCGTGTGCTAATAAAGCTTTCTCACCAGTGAATATACCCGACCAGTCCGGACCACGGTGGCGAATACGTTTTGACATTTCTAATACTTGAGATCTCAATGAGCTTGCAGGTTGCTTTAATTCAAAAGCGCCAATAATTCCACACATATTATGAAAATTTTAAATATTTCGTTTTTACATTATGTTATTGACACAAAGTAAAACAATTAAAAACTAAATTCATAATAATTTTTAATATTTATTATATTTTTATCAAAAATACTTTTCAAAACAAACAAAATTATCAATGAAACACTTATTTGTTTACAATAATCACACAATCTATTAACAATTGATCTGCAGATTAATCGTTAAATTAACTTCGTAATCAAATAACCAGGATATGGATCTAATTAGAACCTTCTATAGTGAGCTTGCACTGACTCCACAGGAATTAACTGCAATTACAGAAAAACATGAAGCCATAACCGTCAAAAAGGGCGATTTTATATTGACCAAAGGACAGGTTTCAAATGCTTATTACTTAATTGAGTATGGACTTACACGCTCCTTTTTACACGATTATGAAGGCAATGAAGTTACCATAAGCTTCTGTACGGACAATGATGTTGTCATTGAAGTCGCCTCTTTTTTTCAACGCCATCCAACGGTGGAAAATATCCAGGCACTCATGGAAACCCGTCTCTGGAAAATAAAGTTTGAAGATTTTCAGGAACTTTTTCATCAGATTCCTGAATTTAGGGAATGGGGGCGTTCTTGGATGGCCAAGGAACTTGTTCACAGTAAAAATAGGGCTATTGCCATGATTACCGAGCCTGCTACTACCCGCTATTTGCGCTTGATAAAAGAAAAACCAATATTGATACAGCAGGCACCACTCAAGCATATTGCTTCCTACCTGGGCATCACCGACACTTCCCTAAGCCGCATCCGGAAAGAAATTGTCCACGGAAATTAAACCGTGGTAACGCCCAAAGGACTACTTTTTTAAATCTTGCCTTAAGGCAAGATTTTTAAGAAAACTTCAGCTTAATTTTACCAATGTGCTTCCAAGCTATTTATTTATAGTCTTATAGGAAGGAAAAATTGAGAAAAGAGTTAAAAGAAGTAATCATTATATTCAAAAATTAGAAATCATGGCAAAATTACACGCTTATCTAAATTTCGACGGAAACTGTGAAGAAGCATTCAACTTTTATGAAAAAGTCTTCAATACAAAAAATCCTGGCTTCATGCGTTATGGAGATATCCCTGCCGACCCACAGATGCCACCTGTTCCAGACGAAGCAAAAAACAAAATCTGTCATACAGCAATTTCGATCAACGGCGATAGTATGCTGATGGGAGCTGATGTTGTTCCTGCTATTGGACAACAATATATCCAAGGAAACAACAGCTATGTCATGCTGATGTGCGAAAGCACCACCGAAGCGAAAGCTTTGTACGATCCACTGAGCACCAATGCAAAGGTCGTTGAAATGCCACTTGGCGAAACATTTTTTGCCGAACTATACAGCGCTTTTCAGGATCAATTCGGTATCTGCTGGATGGTTTATTTTGGTGGGAACAAAGACCAGGATTGCGAAAGTAATGCTTAAGCCAACCGCTTAGCCGACAAAATAGTTGAAAAAGAGAGGGCAGTAATCTATTGTTACTGCCCTCTCTATTCCCGTGGTTTCGTTATCGTGTAGCACCTATGCTACCCTGTGGAATGGCCATTTCAATTTTGTCTTTTCAAAACTGCCACAACAAGATGTTTTCCTGTGCATCTCAGGTTTTTACCGCTACCGGGTTAAATTTATTATTTTTTCACCAGTACTTCTTCCTCAAACAGGATCCCATCCCAACCATTTGTCCTAAATTGACGAATGTTCTGATGGCCATCTCCGTCTGGATTATCGAGTACATTTTGATAATGTTCGGCAAAAAGGCGCAATGTATCCTCCTGCGAAAAATTATTTAACTGTGCAAAATAGAAAACTTTTGCACTACCTTGATTTTCTTCTTTCGAATTTTTCAGCGTCCCATTTTGAAATGCACTGGGACTATAGCTGTACTGATCGGCAATATGCGCCAATACTTCCTGAAACTGTAATTCGCTTCCTTTTGATTTATTCAATAATTCTGTTGTAGTCATCTTGATATTAAACCTTTTAAAATCTATTCTAAATTAATTTTTCAACCATAAACCTGAATGAACAGGAATTAGCGCTCTTAAATAATTCCGTGTAGTGACCCTCCCTTTGCAGCAAGTTGATCCACACGCCTTTCCACCGCTTCGTCTTTAATCAACGCCGGCGCATGATGGGGTTTTGTCCGCGCATCAATAATTAGCGGTCCTTTACAACCCCAATGTTTAAATGTTGTAAAACTATGTATTCCATAAATATCAAACGCAGGGTTACTTCTGGTAAACGTTGTCCAAACAAAATTATTGACGGTAGCAGCGGTGAAGTGAGCATCATCACATAAGACGATCAACGGGAAACCTTCCCAGGCGAGTCCTGCGGCAGCGCGGCACCATTCGGCCATTATTTTCGGCTCATGCTCGTAAGTAGAGAATGCCTGACCATCAATGGCAATAATACCGGGCATAACAAATTTTGCCTGATTGAAAGGTCGGGGTAGTTCAAAACCAGCCGGCAATTCACGGCCCAATTCTCTTTTCTTTGTACCAGCGGCAGCAAAAACCACCTTGGAACCGGTATTTAATCCATCGCCAGAATAATCCAAGGTATCGATAGTCGTATTAGTCTGAAAATGAACATCTCGAGTAAGGTCTATGCGTTCAAGGATATGACCCAAAAAAGCCGGAATATCATAAATATCCAATTGCGGATTATCTTCATTTGCTGAAATAAACAAATATTTAGCAAGGCTGAGCTGATTTTTACCCAGTATCTGATTGGCTATCGTTAAAATTTCTTGCGGTCGATCCACATGCTGATAAGGCGTATACCGTTCAGACCCTATTGCAAAAAGTAAGGGATGTACACCAGCGGCATCAACAGCATTAACTGCATGGAGACCTGAAATCTCCTTTGGAATGGCCGCCCCCGTAATTTCGTGGATTAAGGCACCAAAACTGGTGTCTTCCTGCGGCGGCCGCCCCACAACGGTAAAAGACCAAATTGGATTTTTCTTATGGTACACATTATGCACCTTCATCAAGGGAAACGGGTGAGTTAAACTATAGTATCCGATATGGTCACCAAAAGGACCTTCCGGTTTATTTTCGTTGGGATAAACAGTACCGGTAATCACAAAGTCTGCATCTGCCGAGATACAAAAACCTTCATCATCATAAAAATAACGGAACCTTCTATTTCCCAATGCCCCGGCAAAGATCATCTCAGAGAGTCCTTCCGGTAGCGGCATTACAGCAGACAAGGGATGTGCTGGCGGTCCGCCGACAAAAATACTCACCTTTAAAGGTTTACCGAGCGCATTTGCCTTAGTTTGATGGATTCCGATACCACGATGCAACTGATAATGTAAACCAATCTCCTGATCAGGCAGATAATCATTCCCAGAAAGCTGAATCCGATACATCCCCAGATTGGCCTGCATAATACCGGGTTTGGCAACATCTTCTGTATATACCTGCGGCATCGTCACAAAAGCACCGCCGTCCATTGGCCAGTTGACGATCTGCGGAAGTTTACTAATTGATGTTTTACCATGAAGTATGGGAGCCCCCGATTTTTTTTTCCAGGGTAAAGCCCCAAGGGCTGTCATCGAGGAACCAATATATTGAAAAGGATTTTTAAGTACTGCAGCAGGATTCATCTTAACATCCACCAATTTCTTCAGGTGGTCTAACGAATCCCGGAACATAAACTTCGAGCGTTCCAGCGTTCCAAACAAATTAGATACAGCCGGAAATTCCGAACCTTTGATATTTTCAAAAAATAAGGCGGGCCCTTCAACATCAAACACCCGCATATGGATGGCGGCCATTTCCAAATAGGGATCGACCTCTTCTTTGATCCGGATTAAATGACCATGTTTTTCAAGATCCGCAACACATGCTTCTAAACTATTGTATCCCATATATTAAATCTGCTTCAACATGTTAATCCACAAATTTAACAGAATAATTTATTAAACAGGATATAAAGAAAAAACCTTTAGCGATCTTGGATCCCGCTCCCTTATCATCAGTATAACAACCTCAACCATTACCTAGGTATCCATGCAGACATAGGATTTCAAGGGCGTAAATTCAAATGCCTGTACGCGCTGCCAAGTTGAATTATCTACATTTTTCTCATAATAAAGTACTCGCCTAAATTCATCAATATCTTCTTTATTGATATCATTCAACCTTGTCAACAAGAGCTTAGCAAAGAATTTATTGACGCCTATTTCTCTCTTTTGGTCTTCGGAAGTGCACTTCAGGAAATGGTAAAATAAGCCTCTAAATGTCATTTCCTCATTGCCACCGAGGTAAATAACTTCTGATATAAAATTATTTTCCCAAGGCATTTCTCGTAGCCAGCGGTAAACATCGAGCGAAGGCAGGGGGCGAAACTTCAGGGAAGCCACCCAGTTCCAATAAAATATGGTCTGCCGTTTGGCAAGTTTCGCAAATATGCGGTTCAAGACACTCTCCTTCCCGATGACGCTACTTTTAATCACAATGGTATATTGGACGCGTAAATTTTCCAGCAGATCGCGCACAGGCTCCAAAAAATGTTCATCCATTAGCCTCGCGACATAAATGACGCGGTTATTTCCGGCACGTCTACAAATTTCCACGAAATTGCGCAGACCAAGCAATTCAAGCTGAAGCTGTATATCATTGTCAAGTGAGGGAACCTGCGTAAAATAAATTCCAAAATTGAGTTCAGCAATCTGAAAATTCTCAAAAGCTTCCCCTTTTCGCAACAGGTCCAATTCAAAAAGCTTTGCCGTCACCTTTTCCTTTACTATTTTATTAAAAAGAGATAAGTTGCGCACTAATCCAGTCACATCAAAATCTTTGGATTGCAAATAACAGGATGCCCGTCGTCCCAAATAGGTATTTAGCCCGCTGATTAAAACCTTTTTCATTCGAATTCTCTATATTTTTGGCTTTGAAACTACCACGATTTAATGATTCGTTCTCACGATCGTGAGCCATTAAATAGGATCGTTCCTTCCTAGTACGCTGATTTTATATATTACCCTTTTATTCGCTAAAACGAATAAAATCCCTAGGACGGTTCCATTGATGATGCAGCAATCTTTTCCATGTTTTTCTTACGCTTTTAGTATGTTACTCGGATTGTTTCAAGAGTAACGGAAATAACTTACAAATATCATAATTCCCTGATTTTAGAACAGAGAAACATCAAATAAGTTTAACACTATTTTTATTTTTTCCTAACCAAAATAGCGTAAACCATCCAAACAAGTACCGCCATTGTCCTTTTTTTGTCAATTCGCGCATAAATACTTTCAAGAACACAATATCCTTATATATTTGTAAATCTTCTGAAAATAGGCTGCACTAAAAAGTATTTATCTTCACCTCTATGGACAAAAGGGCTACAATGATCTGGTTTCGAAATGATTTAAGACTTCATGACAATGAAGTATTTTATCAAGCTTCTGAAAAAAGTTCATTCATCATCCCGGTATACTGTTTTGACCCCCGATATTTCGACCGCAATCAATTTGGCACTTTAAACACAGGTGTTCTGCGAGCGGCCTTTGTCATTGAAGCCGTGACCGCTTTAAAAGAAAAATTAAAGAGTCATGGTAGCGACTTGTTGACTTATATTGGCAAACCTGAAGATATTATCCCAAGAATAGCACAAAAATACCAAGTCAACGAAGTTTATCATCACCGCGAGGTGGCACTTCGGGAAACTTCTATTTCGGAAAAAGTAGAAAGTGAGCTTTGGAGCAGCAAAATAAATTTGCGCCATTTCATCGGTCACACCCTCTACCATAAGGAAGATCTTCCTTTCCCTATTAAAGACATACCCAATGGTTTTTCCATTTTCAAGAAAAAAGTAGAGCGGGAAAGTCTGGTGAGGCAACCCATCCCATTTCCGACCAATTTCCTTACGCCGCCCCATCTTGAGGACACCAAAATTCCTTCATTAAAAGATTTGGGCTATTCAGAAGAGGAGATCAAATCTGTTGATGACATCTATATTCTCGGTGGCGAAGACACTGCGCTTAGTATTATGCATGCGCTATTGTCAACCTTTCCGGAGACAGAACAGGACCCTTTGATTCTAGGGCCTTTTATAGCGTCAGGGGCCTTGTCGCCTATTTTACTCTATAACAATATCAAAAAACTTGGTGAAGGTAAGAAAGACAAACGATTTGAAAAGATTGTCGACATTCTGCTCTGGCGCGATTATTTTAGGTTTATGCTTAAAAAATATCCGAATATATTCTTTAAGCTACAAGGCACTAAAAACAGCTCCCCTCAGGATCATCCGACCTTAGACGGGAATGAAGAATTATTTGAAAAATGGAAATCGGGCCACACGGAACATGATTTTATAAACAGTGTGATGATCCAGCTACAGAAGACCGGCTATATCCCTTATCAAGCACGCTTAATCGCAGCCAGCTATTTAGTTCATGAGTACCAGGTCAACTGGCTTCGTGGCGCTTCCTGGTACGAGGAGCACCTATTAGACTATTCTCCGGCAACTGTTTACGGACAGTGGTCTCATATTGCCGGAGTTGGGACAAGCGAAAAAGACAATAAAGCGCTGGACTGGCAAAAATTGATCAAAACTCATTTCCCAAATGGACTTCCAAAATTGGACGAAATACTTGTTAAATAAATCTTCGGCAGAAATAAATAATTCCAATAGAAAATAAATTTGTAGGACGCTGGAAGCCCTTTTTAAATCATGCTAAAAATGTTAAGAATTGGATAGGTTTATTGATTAAATTATTCAATTTCAGTATTAGAAACTCTTTTTTTATTCATAACTTTGACAAATTTCATAGTTTTAATTGTAAATGGACAATCTGACATATTTGAGTAATGC
Organism: Sphingobacterium sp. UBA6317; assembly: GCF_002440385.1. Taxonomy (NCBI): domain Bacteria; kingdom Pseudomonadati; phylum Bacteroidota; class Sphingobacteriia; order Sphingobacteriales; family Sphingobacteriaceae; genus Sphingobacterium; species Sphingobacterium sp. UBA6317. The sequence goes on from NZ_DJTD01000044.1 coordinate 21,573, forward strand.
TGATTCGGCTTATGTCGATGGCTTATATCAATCGTACAAGCAAGATCCCCAATCGGTAGATTTCGGATGGCAAAAATTCTTTGAAGGTTTTGATTTCGGTCAAAATGCTGGCGGAACAACAAGTTCAGTAGGCGAGGCTACTCCCGAGCACGTATTGAAAGAAATCAATGTGCTGAACATGATCAATGGCTACCGCGACCGTGGCCACCTATTCACACACACTAACCCTGTTCGTGAGAGACGTAAATACTATCCTGGAAAGGAATTGGAAACGTTTGGTCTTGCAGAAGCAGACATGAACACCGTTTTTAATGCTGGTGTTGAAGTCGGTTTAGGTCCAGCAACATTGAAAGACATCCGTCAATTGGTGGAGGATACTTACTGCCGTTCTATTGGTGCAGAATTCAAATATATCCGTAATCCAGAAAAAATTAAATGGTTACAGGACCGCATGGAAGCGGATCGCAACATGCCAAAATTTTCGTTGGATACCAAAAAGAGAATTTTAAACAAATTAAACCACGCCGTTGTATTCGAAAACTTTTTAGGCACTAAGTTTTTAGGTCAAAAACGTTTCTCGTTGGAAGGTGCAGAAAGTTTAATCCCAGCATTAGATTCGGTCATTGAAAAAGGTGCAGAAATCGGTATCCAGGAATTCGTTATCGGTATGGCTCACCGTGGCCGTCTGAATGTCTTGACTAATATCATGGGTAAATCTTACAAATCAGTATTCTCTGAATTTGAAGGTAAGACCTACGCTGATGATCCTGAAGTAAACTTTGGTGGTGACGTAAAATACCACTTGGGCTTTTCTTCTGAGGTTAAAACAAACGATGGCAAATCTGTCCATTTAAGTTTGGCACCGAACCCTTCGCATTTAGAAACTGTAGATCCAATCGTTGAAGGCATGGTTCGTTCTAAGATTGACTTCAAATACGAAGGTGACTCGTCTAAAATTGCACCGATCATTATTCATGGTGACGCAGCAATTGCTGGACAAGGTGTGGTATACGAAGTAACCCAAATGTCGAAATTAGATGGTTACAAAACTGGTGGTACGGTACATATTGTGATCAACAACCAGATCGGTTTTACAACGAACTATAAGGATGCGCGTTCTGGAACATATTGTACAGACGTCGCAAAAATCACTTCTTCACCCGTGTTCCATGTGAACGGTGATGACGCTGAAGCGGTAGTTTATGCGATTAATTTAGCTGTTGAATACCGTCAAAAATATAAAACAGACGTATTTATCGATCTATTATGTTATAGAAGATTTGGACACAACGAGGCAGATGAACCGAAATTCACGCAACCATTGTTGTATAAAATCATCGAAAAACATCCAAACCCAAAAGAAGTTTACGCTAAAAAATTAATTACTGAAGGAAGTATTGACGAGGCGTATTCAAAAAATATCGAAAAGGAATTTAAGGCTGAATTGCAAACTAAATTTGAGGAAGCTAAAACAGTTGAGGTATTGACTGAAGAAATTCCGATGTTTAAAGGAGCATGGGAAGGATTACGTCCCGCTAAAAAAGGTGAAGTATTAACAACCTCGGATAAAACGAAAGTTGCAAAGGATTTATTCTTAAAATTAGCGAAAGAAATCACGACCTTACCTTCGGATAAAAAATTCTTCCGTAAGATCACACGTTTATTTGAAGATCGTGCCAAAATGATCACTGCTGATTCATACGATTGGGCAATGGGCGAATTGATGGCTTACGCGACTTTATTGGATCAGGGTAACCGTGTACGTATCTCGGGTCAAGATGTACAACGTGGTACATTCTCGCACCGTCATGCGGTATTGACACTTGAAGATTCGGAAGAGAAATACGTTCCTTTAGCGAATATTAAAGGTGGTGATAAATTCTCTATCTACAATTCATTACTTTCCGAATATGCTGTTTTGGGATTTGAATATGGTTATGCATCTTCTAATCCAAATTCGTTGACAATCTGGGAAGCTCAATTTGGCGATTTCTACAACGGTGCTCAAATCATCGTCGATCAATATTTATCGAGTGCAGAGACAAAATGGAAACGTTCTAACGGTTTAGTGATGATGCTTCCTCATGGTATGGAAGGTCAAGGTCCTGAACACTCTTCAGCGCGTATCGAAAGATTCTTAGAGTTATGTGCAGATGAGAATATGATCTTAGCAAACTGTACTACTCCAGCTAACTATTTCCACCTGTTACGTCGTCAACTGGTACGTGAGTTCCGTAAACCATTGGTTGTATTTACGCCAAAATCATTGTTGCGCCACCCTAAAGTGGTATCACCGTTAAAAGATTTTACAGAAGCTGCTTTCCAAGAGGTAATTGATGATGCAAATGTTGCGGCGAAAGACGTTAAACGCGTGTTATTCTGTTCGGGTAAAGTTTACTACGACCTATTAGAGAAACAAGAGGCGGAAAAACGCAAAGATATCGCTATCGTGAGATTGGAGCAGTTATTCCCAATTCCTACAGAGCAATTGAAAGCAATCCGTAAAAAATACAACAAGGCAAAAGAATTTGTTTGGGTTCAGGAAGAAAATGAGAACATGGGCGCATGGTCTTATTACTGCCGTAAACTAATGGGTACTGAGATTGCATTTACAGGTTTTGTTGCCCGTAAAGAAAGTGGAAGTACGGCTACGGGTTACATGAAACAACACGTTGCACAGCAAGCAGAAATCTTAAATAAATCATTCGAATAAAAACAATTTAAAATCAATTGCGTCTTAGCTATAGGACGCAATTGTCAATAAAGAACATTATATATGAGCTTAGAAATTAAAGTACCAACCGTAGGTGAATCAATCACGGAGGTAACCTTATCACAATGGTTGAAACAAGATGGCGATTATGTGGAGATGGATGAAAACATCGCCGAACTGGAATCAGACAAAGCAACGTTTGAATTACCAGCTGAGAAAGCGGGTATCTTAAGAATCATTGCACAAGAAGGTGATACTTTAGAAATCGGTGCCGTTGTTTGTACAATTGAAGAAGGCGCTGCTCCTGCCGGTGGTTCAGCTCCAGCTGCTGCCCCTGCTGCAGAAGCGTCAAATGCAGCTCCAGTTGCGGCTGCCGCTGCAAAAGATGAAGATCCAGACAGCTATGCTGCTGGTACAGCTTCTCCTGCTGCTGCAAAAATCTTAAGAGAAAAAGGAATTGATCCTGCTACAATAAAAGGAACAGGTAAAGAAGGTCGCATCACAAAAGAAGATGCCGAAAAAGCTCAACCTGTCGCTAAAGCTGCTGCACCAGCAGCAAAACCTGCCGCTGCTCCTGCTGCGACAGTTGCTCCAGTAGCGGGTGCAAGAAACGAACGTCGTGAGAAATTATCTTCATTACGTAAAACAATCGCGAAACGCCTAGTTGCCGTTAAAAATGAAACGGCTATGTTGACAACATTCAATGAAGTCAATATGCAGCCGATCATGGATCTTCGTGCTAAATATAAAGACACCTTTAAAGAGAAATTTGGTATCGGTCTTGGCTTCATGTCATTCTTTACAAAAGCAGTAACAACTGCATTGGCTGAATGGCCTGCCGTAAATGCCCGTATCGAAGATAACGAGATTGTATATTCTGATTTTGCAGACGTTTCAATCGCAGTTTCTGCACCTAAAGGTTTGGTTGTTCCGGTTATCCGTAATGCTGATGCCATGTCATTGGAGCAAATTGAAAAAGCAATTGCTACATTGGCAGGTAAAGCCCGTGACAACAAATTAACGATTGACGAGATGACTGGTGGTACATTTACCATTACCAACGGTGGTGTATTCGGATCAATGATGTCTACGCCGATCATCAATGCTCCACAATCTGCAATCTTGGGTATGCACAACATCATCCAACGTCCTATTGCTGAAAATGGCCAAGTGGTGATCCGTCCAATGATGTACATTGCGCTTTCTTATGATCACCGTATCATCGATGGTCGTGAATCAGTAAGCTTCTTGGTTCGTGTAAAACAATTATTAGAAGATCCAGCTCGTTTATTGTTGGGTGTTTAAACCGCAATAAAATTGGAAATATAAAAAGACCTATGCTTTGCGGCATAGGTCTTTTTCTTTCTCAAAGTGTCTCCTATCCTTGGTCTGGAGGCACCTTCAGTTCGTTTCCATTGCTGTTGGTACCAGCGAAATTATGAAGGTTTTATTTACATCGGAATGAAGCAATATACTTAACGAATATGAATCGGAGATAGACGAATATAAATCACCTTTTTAATTTCTCCCTTTTAATTTTTACTTTCAGCTTGTTAAAGATCAAGGATATCCTAATATGCAAACACCGCTATCATGTAAAGGTCGGTATCCGAATATGGAACTTGATATTAAGCAGACATAACAAGCAAATGAAGTATAAAATTCTAATAACAATTGTATATCTATTACTTGCTGTAATGACCTTGTTTGCCAACATGGCAAATCCAATGAGCCCCCATAGCATAACAGGACAGCTCGTTCCCGCAGGGAAAGTGAGCGTTACCAGCGAACGTATTGACATTCGTCTTTTAACGGACACTTCGGATGATCATGCGGACTATCAAAGCCACTTCAACATTGTTTATAACATCCATGCAGAAGAGGCTATTGAATTGCCGCTGGTATTTCTCGCTTTAAATATGAACGGATTGGATCGCCTCCTTGTCAATCAGAACGAAATTGAAGGAAAAAAGATGGATCAACCCGGTTCAAAATTCCCCTTTTTACGTTTAAAGGATGGCTATTATGAGCTCAGTTACGACAGCGATGAATGGAAGCGTATTTCGCTGAATGATGCCTTTTATTTTACCGCGAAGCTTCACAAAGGTGATAACAGCATTCAGGTTCAATACCGTGCTTATATGGGCTATGACCGACGGGATATTCGGACCAGATACAAAATTGATTATCTCTTATTCCCCTCCAGATACTGGTCGTCCTTTGGCCCGATTGAACTGTATCTGCACCTCGATGGGAAGATGGAGGTACTTACACAAGATCTGGGAACCGCCAAATTACAGACAGATTCCATTGTTCACTGGAGAATTGATCAGGTAGAAAAGAAAGAGCGTTTTCATATTGAAGTTGTCTTAAAAACCTCCTTGTTGGCGAAAGTAATTCTTTGGATAAGTCCAGATGTACTTGCGCTGATCGGATCGTTATTTTTGCTATACCTACATATCCGGTATATTTATCTAAAATACAAAACTGGCAAATACCGATATGCACTCCTGATCGGGAATCTAGTCATTCCAAGCTCTTTCTACTTGTTCATTTGGTTTTGGTCCAGTCTGACCAACTATTTTGTCAATGGAGTCTTTGACGAAAAATCCCGTGGTTTTATCCTGTTGGTCATCTTCACCTTACCCTTGATCTATCTCGTCTATGATTTGGTTTTACTTATTATCGATAGAAGCATTCGCGCTAGATTAAGCAGGTAGAAAACCGGCTGTTATTTTTTATAGGTCAGCTTGTTTTCAATCATACGATTGTTATATTGCTGGATAAAAGCTTTCATCTTGGTTTCCATCGTATCCAATACCGCTGGATGCTGTTTTAACAGGTCCTGTTTCATCAAGCGGTCCTTCTTAAGATCATAAAATGAGGTCACTTTCAGTCCATCATAAGACATCATATAATCTTTATAATAGAGGTTGTAGCTCCCTGAATTATTATTGAGCACAAAATTATCCTTGCCCGGTTTTAAGGCATCTGAACCAAAGGCAAAATAAGGCTCGTCATAGTGCAGATAATTCAACACTGTCGGCATGATATCTATTTGCTGCACCAATTTATCCGCTTTGCCCACCAGATTATCACCAGGTGCATAAAATATAATAGGGATTTCAAATGCTCCTGCAGTGGTTTGATATTCCGGCAGATAGCTTACAGTAGCATGGTCGGCACAGATAACAAATACGGTATTCTTGTACCAGGACATTTTAGAGGCTGTGGCAAAAAATTCGCGTAAGGCATTATCGGTATATCCAATAGGCTCCTGTACGGGCAGAGGTCCCTTAGGGAATTTCCCCTGATACTTTTCAGGCACCTTAAATGGATGATGTGATGATAAAGAGAAGAAACTAGCAAAAAATGGCTGATGAAAGGTATTGATCTTGTTTGCTACAAATTGCAAAAATGGTTCATCCCAGATTCCCCATATCCCGTCGAAATCAGCATCATTGTTATACTCGTTTTTGCCAAAATAATGTTGGATACCTGCCAATTTCATATAGGCAGAGAAGCCCATGCTCCCATTTGGTGCGCCATGAAAAAAAGCAGTCTCATATCCCTTTTTCCCTAAGAGCTTCGCTAAGCTGGTGGTTTCATTTCCAGAATAGATGGAAAGCACAAAAGGCTCACCTATCGAAGGAATGCCCGTAATGACTGACGGTAGCGCATCAATTGATTTACGGCCATTGGCATAAGAATCTGTAAAGGTGTAAGCATTGCGTATCAAGGAATCCAAAAAAGGCGTATAACCTTTGTATTTTCCACCTTGGATATCTTTATTCAATTCTCCAAAATGTTCTTTTGCAAAACTCTCCAAAATCAGAACAACGACATTTTTCTTTGTAAAGGGCAGGTCTGATTGCGGTACATGAATGGGATTGTATAACTGTTCAAGCTCTGTTTCGGAAAAATAATGAACGGGTTTGAGGCTCACGGCCTTTAATGTTTTCAATATACTGAATGGCGTATTGAGCACAATATTCATTTCTTCCGGTGTCTCCACATAATCACCCGCATTGCTCAATGTTATGGGACGTGTGCTATGCGCCCAACCGCCACGCACTCCACCAATAAAAAGGAAGGCTGTCAGTAAAAACAAAGGCAATTGGATCAAAAATGACTTCCAGCTATATCTCGTCGTCCTTTCAATCTGAATAAGTTTATAGGATTTAATCAACCCATAGACAATCAGCACCAATAGTATAATGAGATACCAATAATCCAAACAGAAATCAAAGGTCAGCTTGATCAAGTTAGATTCATTGGAGAACTGGTCAATTACCGTTCCAGTGGTCCTTTTGAGGGTAAATGGGTAGTAGGCAAAATCAATCAAATTTAACGCTATGCCAATTGAATTGGTCACGATGAAGATCCATTTCGCAACATTTTGATAGTGTTTATTTAATTTAAACGGTCCTGGAATAGTCTGCATGACAATATACAGGATATTTAAATAGAGGAGTGCCACAATGTCAAAGCGTACGCCACCGGCAAACATAACCAGAAGCTTACCGGCATCGACATGGGGGAATAAGGAAGCATTTATGCCATAAAAACCCAATCGCAATAGTGCGTAGATGAGCAGAAGAAAGACAAAACGAATTGCGACAGCAAAATAAGGTGCAAATACTCCTTTTAATTTCATAGCCCTAATATTTTAAAAATTCACGGTATACGTCTTGATAGTACGCTTTGGCAATATTCAATAAGCTATCTGTTTTGCCAACCGGATATTCCTTATTGGCTCTATAGTTAATGATCCTTCCAACGTTATCAAATGAAACGGCTTGTTTTGGTGTAATTACACCGAAGGCGTCTTTAGAATTATAGAATGCTATTTGTGGTGTTGTGGGATTAAACAGATCCCGGCTCCAGTGATAATGATCTGTCGGAAGCTTCAATTGTGTCAATAAAGTTGCCGCCAGATCCGTTTGGTTACCAATTCTATTGAATATTTTGCCGCGATATTCAGGTTTGATCACATCGCCGAAAAAGATCAGCGGAATATGAAAGCGATTGGGGTGAAACAGCTCCCATTTTTCTGAAGGAAGGCGATGTCCATGGTCAGCGACAATAACGAAAAGGGTATTTTTATACCAAGCTTCCTTTTGGGCTTTATTAATAAAATCAAAAACAGCTGAATCTGTATAATTTGCCGTACTTCGGAATTTATCTGCATTGGTGGCATTCCCAAATTTATAGCCGTGTTTTAATTCAAATGGTTCGTGATTAATTAAAGTAAAGATCGTCGAAAAGAAAGGTTGTTTTTCTTTTTTAAAATCCTTGATCATCTGATTAAACACGACATGGTCATAGACACCCCATGAGGCACGTTCCGCATCTAAGCCAAAATTGGCATTATCCACCACCCTAGATATCCCGTGTGTCAGCATATACGATTTAAAATTGTAAAACTCGCTCTGGCCACCGTGATAAAATGATGTTTCGTAGCCGGCATGATCGAACTCCTGTCCAATGGCAGGCATATTTTCATGCTTGTCGATATATTTGATAATACTCTCGGGCCCTTGCGCCGGAAAACCGCTCAACACCGCTACCATGCCTTTGTCGGATCGATCAGCTGCAGAATAAATATGGTCAAACAAAATACCACCCTTAATCAATTCTTCCATGTGTGGCGTAATTCCCTTTTCCCCTCCGAGAGACTGAATGAGATCGCCAACAAAGCTTTCCAGCATGATAATAACAACATTTGGACGAGTGGTTGACAGGACCTCAACAGCAGAATCAGGCTGACTTTGAAAGGCGGGCCGTAGCTTGTCCTGAATGTCCTTCTGATCACCATAATAAGTATAGGGATTTTTAAGCTTGGTACTTTTAGCAAAAAAATCCCGCAAAAGCGACCATTGTGTATTGACTGCTGCATGGTTGTAAAATGTTTCCTCGGAATAATAGGCCTTACTGGGGTTTAACGTCGCTCTTCCGTAACCACCACGGATAAACGTGAAAAGTACAAAAACTCCGATCGCCAGTTTGAGAAAATTACTGACAGGAGACTTGAGATTGAAAAAAGAGACTTTTTTAAACATCCAACGGTACAGAAAATAACCGCAGAATATACCGATCAACATCCCAACGATGGGGAGAAACACCGGCGTGGATTCAGCCGAAGCGACGGCACCCGAAGGCGAAGCAAAAAATGCATCTATGGCACGTTTAGAAATCTTGTCGCCCCACTCCCGATAAATATTGACATTGATAAAACTTGTCACAAAGAACAATACCAGGACGATAATGGTATAAATATCGAGGATCAGTCTTTTGGGTTTCAGTTTTGGAAAGAAACTTAATAGGCAATACACCAGAAATGGTAATGCACAGATATAGGAGACTGCAGAAAAATCCAGATTCAGACCATGGTAATAAATCCTGAAAATTTCTGTGAAATTAGAAAAACCTATCTTCTCAAAAAAAGCAATAACAAAAATCAATCTATCTATAAAACAGATAATTAACCAGAACAGAAAATACTGTGTTAAAGCTCTAAGCTCATTAGCAAATCGTTGCATCCCTTCGTGTAAAAATAAAACAGGCAAATTTACATTAATTTACATGAAATACGGGCTAATTACTTAGTAATATGAAGAAAAGATTAAAAAAGTATAAATCTTACGTTATGCTTTACCTAACTGCAATAACCGCCTCTTCTGCTTAGGAGGATCCTCATTAAACGTATTGCTTAGCCATTATTCATAACTTCTTTTTGTTTGAGAACAAGATCAATGGATTACTAAGGAAAATAACATAGAATTCCTTACTTTTGTGTTCCTTAAAAGTTTGAATACAAAAATTTAAAATGAGCATAGCGAAAACTTACAATCCAAAAGAAGCTGAAGAAAAATGGTACAGCTATTGGAAAGCGAATGGATTTTTCCGTTCCACCCCGGACGAACGTGAACCTTACACGATTGTGATGCCCCCTCCGAATGTCACGGGAGTATTGCACATGGGGCATATGCTGAATAATACCATTCAAGACGTTTTGATTCGCCGGGCACGTATGCAGGGGAAAAACGCTTGTTGGGTACCGGGGACCGATCACGCCTCCATTGCCACTGAAGCTAAGGTCGTCGCTATGTTGAAAGAACAAGGAATTGATAAACGATCTTTATCTCGTGAAGATTTCTTAAAACATGCTTGGGAATGGAAGGAAAAATACGGTGGTATTATTCTAAAACAGCTCGAAAAACTTGGCGCTTCCTGTGACTGGGATCGTACACGTTTTACCATGGATCCAGAATTATACCAATCTGTTATCCGTGTATTCGTCGATCTATATCATAAAGGATTAATCTATCGTGGTTACCGCATGGTCAACTGGGATCCTGAAGCAAAAACAAATATCTCAGACGAAGAGGTTATTTATAAAGAGAAAAACGGCAAATTATACCACTTGAAATATCAGGTTGAGGGAACAGATCAATACATTGTTGTGGCGACTACCCGTCCTGAAACCATCTTTGGTGACACAGCCGTGTGTATCAATCCCAATGATGAACGCTATACCTGGTTAAAAGGAAAGCAAGTCATTGTGCCGATCGTTGGCAGAAAGGTGAACATCATCGAAGATGAATATGTCGATTTGGAGTTTGGTACTGGATGCCTTAAAGTTACTCCAGCACACGATGTGAACGACTATGCACTAGGTAAAAAGCACAACCTGGAATTTGTCGACATCTTTACCGACGAAGCAAAACTAAACGACAATGGCCTGCATTACGCAGGTATGGATCGTTTTAAAGTACGTAAAGAAATCGAGAAAGAGCTTGAGGAAAAAGGGTTATTGGAGCAAGTTGAAAACTATACCAATAATGTTGGAACTTCAGAGCGAACAGGTGCTGTTATAGAGCCAAAAATCTCCAATCAATGGTTCCTAAAGATGGAAGATCTTGCAAAACCGGCATTGGATAATGTGATGAATGATACCATTAAATTTCATCCGACAAAATTCAAAAATATCTACCGCAACTGGATGGAGAATGTTACCGATTGGAACATTTCAAGACAATTGTGGTGGGGACATCAGATACCGGCGTATTTCTATGGCGACGGAAACGAAGACTTTGTGGTTGCACAAACGGTTGAAGAGGCCCTTGTTCTAGCGCAAGAAAAATCAGGTAATACAGCGCTTCAATTGACCGATCTACGTCAAGATGAGGATGTGCTTGATACTTGGTTTTCAGCTTGGCTATGGCCAATTTCAGTTTTCAATGGCATCAACGAACCAGAAAATGCAGAAATTAATTACTATTACCCTACGCAAGATTTAGTCACTGCTCCGGATATTATCTTCTTTTGGGTAGCACGTATGATCGTTTCGGGCTATGAATTCCGTGGACAATTGCCTTTTGAAAATGTTTATTTCACAGGTATTGTACGGGACAAACTGGGCCGCAAAATGTCTAAATCACTGGGCAACTCTCCCGATCCGATAGATTTGATGAACGAATATGGTGCAGATGCAACGCGGATGGGCATGTTATTGACTGCTCCAGCAGGTAACGACCTTCCTTTTGATGTAGAACTTTGTGTACAGGGCCGTAATTTTGCCAATAAAATCTGGAATGCCTTCCGCTTGGTTAAAGGTTGGGAAATTACTGCTACTCCGGCTTCAGATTCAGATAAGATTTCAGCATCTTGGTTTGAGGCAAGGTTAAATCAAGCCTTGGTCGATATCGAAGAAAACTTCAAACACTATCGTTTATCAGATGCATTGATGACAACCTACAAATTGGTATGGGATGACTTCTGTGCTTGGTACCTTGAATTAGTGAAACCGGCTTATGGCTCCCCTATTTCTAGTGAAACCTTAGAGACAGTAAAATCTTTTTTCCAACGTATACTCACTTTAGTACACCCTTTCATGCCTTTCTTGACAGAAGAATTGTGGCACGACGAACTGTTCGGTGTGAAAGACGAGAAAGATTGCATTATCGCCGCCGCTTATCCGACAGCAACTGATTTTGATGAGCAGCTTATCAAAGATTTCGCTGTCGCTCAGCAAATTATTTCGGAAGTTCGCAATATCCGCAATTCTAAAGGTATCTCCCCTAAAGTAGCATTGCCATTGGCTATCAATCAACAATCAGATATCAATTTAGCACAATATATTGACATCATTACCAAAATTGCAAACTTGGAAGGCGTAACTTTTGTTTCTGAGAAAGTAGCCGGAGCCGCAAGTTTCCTTGCTGGCAAAGACGAATGTTATGTTACTTTGGAGAACAATATTGATGCGGATGCTGAACGTGAACGTATTGCCAAAGAATTGGAATACCTAAAAGGTTTCCTTGTATCTGTAGACAAAAAGCTTTCCAATGAGCGGTTTGTGCAAAATGCTAAACCTGAAATTGTTGAAAACGAAAAAAGTAAAAAGGCAGATGCCGAAGCAAAGATTAAAATTCTTGAAGAAAGCTTAATAGCATTGGGCTAAGACCTATGCAATAGAGCTAATAAATTTTGTAAAAAGTCCCGTGCGCTGCGCGGGACTTTTTTTATGTTTCAAGATGATCAAATTCGGAGATCCTTCGGTGCTTCTTCGGTGCTTGTTCGGTACTTCTTCGGAGCTTATTCGGTCGCAACCGAATAAGCTCCGTCCTATATCCGTATCATTTACGTTAAATAATCGTGTAAATGATGAAGTCGGTTCCTAGATTTTACACACCGAAAATCCGGTTTCTGCAAAATGCTAAACAGGCGGTTCAAGAGAATTTCGGTTGGCCATTCACAGGTAATATATATGTTAAGGATGCACGATATAAACTTGTAAAGTAAAAATGCAACATGAAGTTCTCCCGTTTAAACAGTGCACTTTATAATTGCTCAGCAACAAACAATGCAATTAACTTTATACGGATTCCTGTAAAAAAATGAATAACTTTATAAGAGCGAACTTAAATTATAGCATTATGGGATTCAAAGAAACATTTCAGATTAACGGTGAAAACCTTTTACAGAAAATCAAGGAAATCATTGCCGAGGGCAATGTGAGCAAAATCAGCATTGCGGACAAACATGGTAAAGAAATCATGAGTTTTCCGGTGACTATCGGCGCAATAGGCTTGATCTTAGCACCTGTTTTTGCAGCAATTGGTGCTGTCGCAGCATTGCTTACAGAATGTACCATCACTGTAGAACGAAATACAAACAAGGAAGAAAAAAATGACGAGGATAACAATACTGATCCGCCAACAACGATAACAGTAAAATAATGAACTAAAATTGACCGTTATGAAGATTTTTAAAAATATACTTTGCATTTTATTTGCCTTGCTTTTCATCAATGCGGGGCTAGATAAGCTTTTTCATTATATGCCTACGCCACCTATGGATATGGACATGAAAAAGGTATTTGAGGCTTTTGCTACGATAAAATGGTTAATGCCACTAGTCGGAATTATCGAACTCCTGAGTGGTTTACTGTTTATTTTTCCAAAGACAAGAACTTTAGGTGCATTAGTCATCTTTCCAATACTCATTGGCATTTTTACCCACAATATGATTTTTTACAGCCAACTGGGATTAATTATTTGGGCCGTACTTTTCATTATATGGCTATGGGTGGTATTTGAAAACTGGGGCAAGTATAAAAAATTGATGGAATAATTGCCTTATCTTCCCCAAAACAACTATTCGACAGAATACTACATGTATTAATTACCTATTTTTTTGACAAATTAATAGGTATTTAATGCTTTTATTAACATAAAATTAAAAAACAAAAAACTTTGTACGGCTAGAATGGTTTGGTCAATTATTTGATGTGTTTTTAGAACAGCCCCGAAGATATAATGACTTTATATAAGGGAAATTAGAAACTGTCTAATATCTGCTAGCAGGTATAACACAGAAATTAAACTTGCATTTACAGGCAAATTTATCTTAGTTTGCTGAAATAGTGGCGATATATGTTAATATCTGTAAACTTAGCAAACTTTTTTCCGTTTTAATTTTTATTAATAGATACTTAATCAAATAATACGTTGAACAGATTTACCCGAATTGCTTTTAAAACAATATTGTGGATTATTGGAGTCATCATTGCGCTGGCTATTCTTATTGTATTTTTAATCAGAATACCTGCCGTTCAGAATTATATTGCCGGAAAAGTAACGCAATATGTAGAAAACAAGATTGGTACCCCTGTTAAAATTGGCTACATTAATATTGATTTTCCTAAAAAACTGGTATTGGAGGATATCTATTTAGCCGACCAAAGTAAAGATACCTTAGTAGCAGGAAAAAGCATTGCTGTTGATATCAATATGCTCAAGCTGTTGAAAAACACAGTTGAAATACAGCGTCTCGAAGCAGAAGGAATCACTGCAAAAATTCGACGTACATTGCCGGACAGTTCGTTCAACTTTGATTATATTGTTAAAGCTTTCGCTTCCCAAAAAGAAAGCACAGCAACTGCAGACAGCAGTTCAGCCCTCCTATTTAACCTCGATAAAGTCAAATTTGACAAATTTCATATTGTTTATGCCGATGACGTCATTGGAACAAGTGCCGATGTTTACCTGAACAGCCTAAATACCAATATCAAAAAGTTCGACCTCACAAAAAACATGGCCTTCAATCTTCCAAAAGTGAAAATAGATGGTCTGAGCGCCACAGTGAAACAATGGCGGCCGATTAAGGACGGTACAGCTCCCTCGGTCGAAGACTTTGGCATTACGGATAAAACCGCACAAACAACCGCCTTGCTTCCCGATGTCGGTATACAGATCGCAGACCTGACGAATATCTTAGTACGCTACGAGGATCAGTCTAGCCTGTTGAACACCAAATTTTATATTAAGAACCTCCATGCGGACATTAACAAGATCGACCTTAACAAAGAACTTGTCGATATTCAGACGATCAATCTTGACGGTTCAGACAATACTGTGCTCTTTGGAAAGATCCAGAAAAAAGTAAACGCAGCAGCGAAAAACACCGCGGATACAACCAAAATAAACTGGGTTGTTTCTGCCAAAGAAATCCAGATCAATAAAACAAGCTTAGCTTATAGAGACGATAATCAGGCCCGTATGAAAGGCTTTGATTACTTCAACATTAAGATCCCTGGGATGAAAACCAGTTTAAATGATCTTTACTACAGTGCCGATTCCATCAGTGGATCACTCAAAGAACTTGTAGCCTCCGATCAATCGGGGTTTGTGATCAAGCAATTGAAGGGGGATTTTAAGTATACAAATACCGGTGCGGAGATCAAAAATCTATATGCAGAGACGCCACGCACTCTGCTGCGTGATTACTTAAAAATAACTTATCCTTCTTTGGATGTTATCGCTAAAAAACCAGAACTGATCTACGTCAATGCAACCATCAAAAAGAGCCGTGTTGATATGCGCGATATCTACTATTTCGCTCCTTTTTTGGACACCATGCAGGTGATGAAACCGTTGATGGACAAAAAATTTAATATTGATGGTCGCGTTGTCGGGAAGTTAAATGACCTCAATATTCCGGCAATTGATTTTCAAACCCTGTCCAACACACGTGTCATTGCAAGTCTACATTTAAAGGGGCTACCCAATGTCGATAAAATGTCCATGGATCTTAATTTAAAAAAATTGACTACAGGACGTTCGGATATCGAAAAGCTGGTTTCAAAAAAAATGTTGCCGAGCGGAATAGAATTACCCAATACAATCGGACTTACCGGAACTTTTAAAGGCGGAATGAATGCGTTTAACACCAATCTTTCGTTGGTAACAGAGAAAGGGACGGCCAAATTTAATGGTAAAGTAGGCATGATAGGCCGCGATACAACCTATGATGCTTTCGTCAGTATTCGTGATTTTGACATTGGTAAGATCATGAAAATGGACAGTACGTTAGGCATACTTTCCTTTGAAGGGAAAATTAAGGGTCATGGAACAGATCCCAAGAAGCTTGTCGCCAACTTTGATGGCAAAGTAAATCGGATGGATGCCATGGGCTATCGCTACCAGAATATCGATATGAATCTTACAGCAGACAAAGGGGACATAAAAGCCGCTGTCGTCAGCCCTGATCCAAATATCCAATTGAAGTTAAATGCGACAGCCAATATGAAATCCAAGTATCCACAGGTGGATTTTGAGCTTATGGTAGACACTATCAATCTTAAAAAGTTAAAATTGATGGATGACGAGTTCAAATACCATGGTAAACTCGTTGGAAATTTCAGTTCAGCCGATCCAAATTTTTTGAACGGAGAAGCACACATTACCAATTCATCCATTGTTTACAATGATGCTTATTACTCGCTAGACAGTATATCACTAATTGCAAAAGCGGATACTAGCCGCAACTTGCTACTTTTAAAATCGGACTTTTTAAACGCCCATTTGGTCGGAAAATACAAAATTCTAGAATTGCAGAATGCCGTTCAAGACATCTTACAGGTATATTACCAACCAGGCAAAGCTGTTAAAGTGCCCAAATACGACCCACAGAACATCGAGTTTTCGGCCCAATTGACGCGAACTAAGTTTATCAAAGATTTCTTGCCAGAACTGACAGAGATGTCGGATATCACATTGGATGGTATGTTTAACAGTCAATCAAAAACGATTCTCGCCAAGTTGGATGCACCGAAAATAATCTATAATGGCACTGAAATCAATAACGTTACTTTGGATATCAATACCCTCGACAGTACACTGTATTACTCGGCATTGATCAATAAAATCAAGGTAAGCAATATTGAACTGGTGAATACCGTATTCAGTGGTAAAGTCATCCAAAACAATTTGGATTTCGGTCTCTGGATAAAAGACAAGAAAGAGAAAGAGCAGTATCATTTGGGTGCCAATATGCGCGTTGATAATGGCGCATTCGTTTTTAGCCTACTTCAGGACGGCCTTATGCTGAACTACGACAAGTGGACGATAAATCCAAACAATGTACTCAAATTTGGAAGCACAGGTATTCAGGCCAGTGATTTTATCTTAAGTAATAAAGGACAGGAGCTGAGCATATCATCGCAGGATAGTGTGCTCAATTCGCCGCTCAACATTGCATTTAAGAATTTCCGCATTGAGACATTAAGTAAAATGCTTGAAAGTGAAACAGTCGATCTTGGCGGCGGCATTAATGGCCAGGCCACGATATCACGCCTAGAAAGCAGCCCTGTATTTGTTTCTGATCTTGTGATCGATAAATTTTATATTGGAAAAGATACCGTTGGTAACGTCAATATAAAAGTGAATAATCAAAAAGAAAACACCTATAATGCGAATATCAGTATCAGTGAAAATGGCAATAATGTCGTATTAAGTGGTGATTTTATCAGTCCTCCTCAGGGAGAGGCAAGCCTGGATTTCACTTTAGATATTGCACCGCTTTCTATGCAGACGGTTCAGGCATTTAGTCTGGGCTATCTAAAAGACTCGAAGGGAAACTTGGAAGGCCAGTTAAAAATAACAGGATCGCCATCCAAACCCCGCATTAACGGCGATGTTAGGTTTAAAGATGCTCAGTTCAATATTGCTATGTTGAATGCACTATTCAAAGCGAAAGATGAAACCATTCATTTGGATGAAAGAGGCATTACTTTCCCAAAATTTGCATTGGAAGACAAAAAGGGAAATATTGCCAAGGTAACGGGATCCATAGAAACCAAAACATATACTGATTTTGATTTCAATCTCAATGTCAATACCGACAATTTTGAGGTACTCAATTCAACACAAAGCGACAACGACATGTTTTATGGTAAAATGTACCTTACGTCGAACCTGCGCATTCGGGGGAATCTGGATAAGCCTATCGTTGATGGGACAATCAAGGTGTTAGATGATACGGACTTTACCTTTGTCATGCCAAACGAGGATCCTGGGATGGCCGATCGTAAAGGTGTTGTCGAATTTGTTGATAAGAGTGATACAACAAGAGCCAATGTATTTGCAAAATTAGATTCTATGACTGTTACCCGATTGACGGGAATCGACGTAGATCTAAATCTTCAAACCGATAAGGACGCCAAATTTAAGATCCTCTTGGATGCTGGTTCACAGGATGCACTGAATATCCAGGGTGAAGCGGAACTGAACGCCGGTATTGATGCAAGTAGCAAAATTACCTTGTCAGGTACATTTACAGTAGACAAAGGAAGTTATTCCTTCAGTTTTGGCCCCGTGAAAAAGGATTTTACATTCCGAAAAGGAAGTACCATCACTTGGAATGGAGATCCCTTGGATGCGCAGCTAAATATCACGGCAGCATACACAACCAAAGCACCAACCCTCGAACTTGTAGCGACGCAGCTGGGGTCGGAAAACGCTAATTTGTACAAGCAGCGGATTCCTTTCAATGTCTTACTGAAGATTACAGACAAACTGTTCCAACCGCAACTAAATTTTGATATCGACTTGGACGAAAACAACTCGGTTGTTTCGCAAGATGTGATTAGCAAGGTTAATAATGCTTTGACCACCTTACGTGAAAATCCGTCTGAGCTGAACAAACAGGTCTTTTCACTGATTGTTTTGGGGCGCTTTATGTCGACCAATCCATTTGAGAGTTTATCCGGTGGCGGTGGTACGGAAGCCATTGTCAGAAATAGCATCAGTTCGTTCCTGAGCGGTCAATTGAACCGCCTTGCCTCCGAGCTTATCACCGGAGTAGAGCTGGACTTCAACCTAACTTCGGAAGAAGATTACGCTACTGGAGCTGGCCAGACCCGAACAGATCTGAATATCGGCGTGTCTAAAATGCTTTTAAATGACCGTTTAAAAATTACCGTTGGCTCTAATTTTGAAGTTGAAGGAAATACACGTCCGGGAGAAACAGCCAACAACATTGCTGGAGATATCCAATTGGATTACCAACTTTCGCAAGATGGCCGCTATTTTGCGCGGGTATATCGTAAAAATCAATATCAGGTTACACTCCAAGGTCAATATGTAGAAACGGGTATCGGATTTATCATCAATATGGATTACAACCGATTTAAGGAGATCTGGATGAGTTCGAAAAAACTCAAAGAGTATTACGACACCAATAGCAAGGGTTTCAGAAAACGTTTCGATGTAGAACGTATGGAAACCGATTCAGTCTATCGCGACAGTGTACGCACCGTTATCCGAGATAGTTTGATGACCCATAGTCCTGAATACAGAAAGCGTATGGAGGAAAGAGAAAAAGAGAGACGTAAGCAACAGCTGGACTCAACGAAACGTACGCCGAAAAGCGATAGTCCAAAATCAACTATAGATACCATCAGAACGACAGCTATAAAAAATGAAGATGAGGAAAGGAATTACCATGCAAACTAAACTAAAGTATATTGTGGGAATAGTTTCATGCGCTGCATTCATAGCATCCTGCTCTTCCACCAAGAATCTAAAAGAAGGGGAAAGCTTATATGTCAAGGGCAATGTAATAGTCGATTCGGACACGATATCCAAAGAAAATAAGGAAAAGATTGCGACTCATTTAGAAGCTGCACTGATGCCAAAGCCCAACAAACGTTTGGCCGGCGTGCCATTCAAGCTCTATTTCAACAATATGGCCGGGGACTCTGCGGGGAATAACATCATTAAAAAATTCCTCAAGAAGATCGGTGAAGAACCAGTACTATTGAGCGACGTCAATCGCGAATATAATGAAAACCTATTGCGCAATCGTCTGGAGAATTTCGGATTCTTCAATGCGGAAGTGAAATCGGACACCTTAGTTGAAGACAAAAAAGCAACCATTAATTATACAGCCAAGCCTAATCTGATCTACCGAATCAGATCTGTTCAATTCGACATCGACAGCACAACACAGTTGGGTAAAGATATCCGTTCGAGCTCGGATAAAAGCCTCTTGCAAGTGGGTAAGAATTACAGTTTAGATGTTATCCTCAATGAGCGCGACCGCATCGACAATGACCTCAAAAATAGGGGGTATTATTATTTCAGTCCCGATTACATCCTAGTTCAGGTAGACAGTTCGCATCGGAACAACAAAGTCGACATGTATGTTACGGTGAAAAAGGAGACACCGGCACAGGCAAGGGTACCGTCCAAGATCAATAAAATCTACATTTTCCCGAACTACACGGAAACAAGCTCCGGTTATCAGCGATCCACCCGCAATGCGGAACTATATGATAGCAGTTACTATTTTATAGACCGCCAGCATCTGTATAGAAAGCCTGTGATCGCGAATCATATCTTCTTCCATCCCGGCGACGTCTATAACCGTAATGCCCACAATCAAACCATCAGCCACCTGGTGAATCTCAATAGCTGGAAGTTTGTCAAAAATAACTTTGTCGACAGCAAAGAAGTCCCCAACGCACTGGACGTCTACTACTACTTAACTCCATTGCCCAAGAAATCACTCCGTGTGGAACTTTTAGGAAAAATGGCCTCAGTATACAATGGTACCGAGGTCAATGTCAACTGGACTTTACGCAACGCATTTAAAGGCGCGGAGCAGTTGAGTTTTAATGTATTCGGAGGTTATGAAACGCAGACCGGTGGGTCGGCCGACCTCAATTCGAGTTATTACCGTTACGGGATGGAGGCTACACTGACTTTTCCACGGATATTGTCCCCTTTTGGGCGGATTTCACCGACACGGCGTTTTATCCCGAAGACTTACGTCAAAGGACGGTATGAATTTTTAAATCGCCGCAAAGCATATACCTTAAATTCCATCGCATTGGATTACGGTTATATCTGGCAGGAGTCTGAGGAGAAGCAGCACGATCTTGCTTTAATGGAGATTACCTATGTCCAGCCTAAAGGGATCTCAGAAAACTATCAAAAACAAATGGATACCATTCCGGCGTTAAGGCATGCAATAGATCCACAATTTACGATTGGCCCAAATTACAATTTCACGTTTCAAAATACGATGAAGCAGCATTTGAAAAATACCTTTTATTTCAAAGGCAACTTGGACCTCTCGGGGAATATACTCGGATTAATAAAGGGAGCAGATTTCAATAAAGGGAAAACCTTCAAATTGTTCGATGCGTATTTTTCCCAATACATCAAGATCAGTGGCGATGGAAGACATTATCTCAAATTGTCGGAGAATTCGCAGCTTGCCTCGCGGGTCAGTTTGGGCTTAAGTTATTCGTATGGCAACTCGCGGTCACTCCCCTATTTAAAACAATATTATGTGGGTGGACCTAACAGTATCCGTGCTTTTGGTGCTCGTGCAATTGGCCCAGGAACAGTTGCTCCTGAAAAATTAAGCAATGGGCTTTTCTATGCAGACCAAACCGGTGACATCAAATTAGAGCTGAATACCGAATATAGAGCCAAATTAGCGGGCTTTGTTCATTGGGCAGCGTTCATTGATGCGGGGAATGTGTGGTTGCAACGGGATGACGTCAACAAGCCCGGCGGTAAATTCAGCAAGAACTTTTTGAATGAATTAGCTGTTGGCGGTGGCGCTGGATTACGCTTCGACTTTACTTTTTTGATCCTTCGTACCGATATGTCAATACCTTTCCGCATCCCGTATCTTCCTAAAGGAGAACGTTGGGTATTTAAGGATATCGACTTTGGAAGTTCAAAATGGAGAAAGGATAACTTGATGTTTAATTTAGCCATCGGTTATCCATTCTAGGATTTAAAATTTGATATAAACGATAAAAAAACAGGCTTGAGCGAATTTCAGGCCTTTTTTCTTTGGGTGTATTCCATCAGGATCGTACCCTTTGAAGGGTATTATTATACGCTATTCGCCCAACGGCGTTTGCCCTCATATTATTATGTCAAAAAACAAGTTATTCCCACGAAATACATTGATTTACTGACAATAATTGATTAAATTCAAGAATTATTTATTAATCCACATCAATGCACATGAAATATCCATGTAAAAAATACGCGCATTCGTGAAGAGAGACTGGATATTTATACGGCATAGAAAACCGCCGAAGGCAGCATGAATTCTTAAGCGGAAATTAGCTCATGAATAAACAAATAATTTACATATGAAAGTAACTATTGTTGGTGCCGGAGCTGTAGGAGCAACTACAGCGGACAATTTAATCCGTCGAAATGTCGCCGAAGAGATTGTATTATTGGATATTAAAGAAGGATTTGCGGAAGGTAAAGCGCAAGATATGGCACAAACTGCCGCCTTGTTGGGTTTTGAATCAAAAATCAAGGGAGTAACCAATGACTATCTGTCCACTGCAGGTTCTACCGTTGCCGTCATTACGTCGGGAATTCCACGTAAACCCGGAATGACACGCGAAGAACTAATTGGCACAAATGCGAATATTGTCAAGTCTGTGGTGGAGAACCTGGTAAAATATTCTCCGGATATTATCATTGTCATCGTTTCCAATCCCATGGACACCATGACTTACCTGGCACTTAAATCAAGTGGATTACCAAAAAATAGAATCATTGGAATGGGCGGCACATTGGATTCAGCCCGATTCAAATATCAACTGAGCGAAAAACTGAATGCTTCTGCGGCCGATCTCAATGCCATTGTCATTGGCGGCCACGGAGATACAACGATGATTCCACTTATCAAGCACTCCACGTGGAACAGTATTCCAGTCACTGATTTCCTTACCCCGGAAGAGCAGGACGAAATTGTACACAAAACGATGGTTGGTGGCGCAACCCTAACCAGTCTAATCGGGACCTCAGCCTGGTATGCTCCAGGAGCCGCAACAGCCGCAGTGGTCGAAAGTATCGTGCGTGATCAAAACAAGTTATTTACTGCATCCGTTTACCTCGAAGGTGAATTTGGACAAGAAGATATTAATCTTGGCGTACCGGTTATCATTAATAAAAAAGGATGGGATCGGATTGTCCCCCTTCAGCTGGATGAAGAGGACAAAGAAAAATTCAGTAAAAGTGCAGAAGCAGTGCGTACAATGAATAATGTATTAAAAGAAATAAAAGCGCTGTAGCGCATAAACTATAAAAAGGTGAAAGGCTGTTATTCTTCAAATAACAGCTTTTTTTATGATCGGCTTAACGCATAAACGTTTTCAGGGCATTTTAAACATACGCTAGAGGCCTTAAATTTCTTTTTTAAGGGATTTTTTGGGTATGTTTGGTTATATGACAACAGTACCATTTCAATTACTGGATCTGCAGGGCCAGGGCACACATATTTTAGTCGATGTGGAATTATATAGCCGTTCATTCAAGATGGTGATTGATTCAGGTGCCTCTAAAACTGTATTTGACAAAACACAGTTAGTCCATCTTTTGGAAGACCAATTACAGCTTGAGCCTTCAGAAACATTATCAACAGGACTTGGCACCAATTCGATGGAGAGTTTCAACATGAAAATTCCGAGTCTGACCATAGGTGAATGGCGGATAAAAAACTTAAATACGGCGGTATTGGATTTAAGCTCGATCAACTATGCCTATCAGCAGATGGATCTGGAACCCGTGATCGGCGTATTGGGTGGAGATATTTTTGCAGACTATGGCGCTGTCATTGATTATGCCAAACGCACCTTAAAATTAAGAAACCGGAAATTAAAACTTAAATAGGCGTTTGTGGATATGGAGCCGGAGATAGCCATAGTATACGATTGCGATCAATATCCCCAATCCACCCATGACGTATAATGTCATTCGAAGCCCACAGTAACTGGCTAAGGAACCGATCATCAATGTACCGATGGGAAATATTCCTTGAAAAGCCATAACGTAATACGAGATTGCCCGGGCGCGATAGATTGGTATGGCATGCGTCTGAATATAGGTATTGATACTTGAGTTTTGCATCATCATGGCAAAGGACACCAACATCACATAGACGAGTGCCATCTGCAGCATACTTGAATGCGCCAAAAACAATAACGCAATTCCCATAAGTGCAGCAGCACCCATCACCTGATAGCGCAAATTGGTGCCCGATTTTAAACGGGCCATATTAAATGCACCAATCATTGCACCCAAGCCGGCGGCACTTTCAAACCAGGAAAACGTACGCTCATCGCCATGAAACATTTCTTTTGCTATGGCAGGTAGCAACGAGGTATACGGAATAACGATCAAGCTGGAGAATGTCATGATAATAATCAGTGAAGCAATATGCGGTGAGCGTTTGAGGTAACGAAAGCCTTCGACCAAGCCTTCCCAATTGCTTCCCTTGCTCAGTTGAACATGCGTTTCATCGACCTGCATCATCAACAATGTAATAATGACCGGAACAAAACTGATAAAATTTAGGGCAAAACAGACGAGTTCACCGTATGTACTCAGTAAAATACCTCCTATTGCAGGTCCCAACATTCGGGCACCATTGAAAATTGTTGAATTCAGGGCAATGGCATTCGGCAGATCTTTACGGTCACCAACCAGATACATCATCAGCGATTGACGTCCCAAAACATCGAAGGAATTAATAACCCCTTGTATAAGACCCAAGATGGAAAGCCATAAGACACTCTCCCATTTCAGATAAACGACCAAGGTCAAGATTCCAGCCTGTATCATCAAACCAATTTGGGTCATCAGAACCAATTTATACTTTTTGTGCTTATCGACAAAACTGCCGATAAATGGAGACAGGACCAAAGAGGGCAATAGGGAGATAAACTGAACAAAACCAAGCCAAAACACTGATCCTGTCAATTCATAGACCAACCAACTGATGGCTATTCGCTGCATCCAGGTCCCCATAAGGGAAATTGCTTGTCCTATAACATGTAAACGGAAATTTCTATAATGGAGAGAACGAAAAACCTGCATACGTAAAGATAATAGTATATTAAAAGTATAACAAAAAATTAGGAGAAGAGATTCCTTTTTGCTAAAATAAAGATACAATAGGTGAAAATCAATGCTTCAATACTGGAATATAATCAATAACTTTGCGTCATTATTTTGAACATTAGAATAATCAAATTATTATCATTCAATAACATATACAATGAAATTTTTTATTGACACAGCGAACCTAGAGCAAATCAAAGAAGCCCAAGACTTAGGTGTATTAGACGGGGTAACAACCAATCCAAGTTTAATGGCTAAAGAAGGTATTAGCGGTGATGAAAACGTAATCAACCATTATAAAGCGATCTGCGCAATCGTTGATGGCGATGTCAGTGCTGAAGTTATTTCTACAACTTATGAAGAAATGATCAAAGAAGGAGAAGCTTTAGCGGCTCTTGACAGCAAGATTGTTGTAAAAGTCCCTATGATTAAAGATGGCGTAAAAGCAATTAAATATTTCAGCAAAAAAGGTATTAAAACAAATTGTACATTGGTATTTACAGCTGGTCAAGCACTATTGGCTGCTAAAGCTGGGGCAACTTATGTATCTCCTTTTATCGGTCGTTTGGATGATATCTCTACAGATGGATTAGCGTTGATCGAAGATATTCGTTTAATCTATGATAACTACAACTACCCTACACAAATTTTAGCAGCTTCTGTACGTCACAGCGCACACATTTTAGGCTGTGCTAAAATCGGTGCTGATGTCATGACAGGTCCATTATCAGCGATTGTAGCTTTATTAAAACACCCATTGACAGATAGCGGTCTAGCGACATTCTTAGCTGATCACGCGAAAGCTGCAGGCAAATAAGATTCCTATATTTCATATAATAACGAAAACCGATAGGTAAGATGACACTAATCTTAAACTTATCGGTTTTCTTATTTTTAAAAGATTCCGTATTTTTGTACTGTAAAAATGATCTCTGAGAAATGAAACATTCAGTTTCTGTTCCTTACTGGTCTATTTAAAGGGAAAAAATACGATGAATAAATCCGTCGGATAGTTTTTAAACTTGCAAATAAGTTTAAATTTCTCTTAGTTTGTATTTGATCTAAGGCTTAACGAAGAAATCCATGGAAGATTCCAACACTGTATATCCAGAAATTCTCAAACGAAATAGTTTAAAAGTTACCCAACCCCGGTTGAAGGTACTTGAAATTATTTCGAGGAAAGACTCGGCAATTTCGCAGCCGGAGCTAGAGAAATTACTGGGCAAGGATATTGACCGTGTCACATTATACCGGGTATTGGCCAGTTTTGAAGAGAAAGGGATTATCCATAAAATCTTTGATCTACATGGTACAGCGACTTATGCCATGTGTTCGACAAACTGTTCAGAACATGATCATCATGATCAACACGTGCATTTTATTTGCCGGGTATGCAATTCTGTATACTGTCTGGAAGATATGACCTTACCAAAGGTGTCGATCCCAGCAGGTTTTAGTCTTGAAGCGATCGCAGTAAATGCACTTGGTGTGTGCAATCATTGCAAAAAGTAAATCAGGCTGTACCAATCCAAAACTATTTTTCGGCTGAACTGTCTATACATTGGCTATCGGAAGGTGCTCCGTTTAGCTCCTTATTGTCCTGTCAAATGCAGTTTTTTTCGTATATTGTATTGGCATCGATCTTGATGTACAGCGCTCGTAATCTGTGGTAAAGACTGGTTTTTTGAAATCCATTATCGTAGCCAGTCAAAGGATCCATTGGGCTGTAAAAGACCAATGTAAATGAATAATAATAAATAATAAGTGAATGAAAACAAGAAAAGAAAATCCATATAAAGAGGTGTTAACACAACTGATTATCGATATTTTCGAAAAATCGGGTAATAAGCCCCTCAACTATAAACAAGTTTCGTCAAAATTGAACCTCAACGATAACGACTCGAAAGTCGCTATCGCCGATATTTTACATGACAAT
The DNA here is from genome assembly GCF_002440385.1 of Sphingobacterium sp. UBA6317. Classification (NCBI taxonomy): domain Bacteria; kingdom Pseudomonadati; phylum Bacteroidota; class Sphingobacteriia; order Sphingobacteriales; family Sphingobacteriaceae; genus Sphingobacterium; species Sphingobacterium sp. UBA6317. Next base: position 47,956 of record NZ_DJTD01000044.1, read on the forward strand.
GTAAGGAATGGGCTTTTTATTGAGGTGGATCGAGGCAAATTTAATTTGAAGCAACTCAAAGTGTATGTCACAGGGAAAGTAGATATGACCGCCGATGGTTCTGCCTATGTAATTCCGGATGACGAATTTGAAAATGATATTTATATCGCTCCACGGAAACTTAGACAGGCACTCCATGGCGATATTGTCAAGGTCCATACCTTCGAAAAAAGAAAAGGTGGCCGCAAAAAAGAGGGTGAAGTCGTTGAAATTCTGCAAAGGGCCAAGACTGATTTCACGGGAACAATCAGCATCTCCAACAATTTTGCTTTTTTTATTGCGGATGACCGCAAGATGCTACACGACATTTTTATTCCTTTGGACAATCTGAATGGAGCCAAGGACAAAGAAAAAGTGGTCGTGTCGATTATCGACTGGCCAAGCGGGAGCAAGAATCCTGTTGGAACGGTTAAACATGTCTTGGGCACCAAAGGGGAAAATAACACCGAGATGAACGCTATTTTGGCCGACTATGGTTTCCCATTGGAGTTCCCTAAAAAAGTAGAGGATGAAGCGAATAAAATTCCAGAAGAAATAAGCAAGGAGGAAATTGCCAAGCGGCGTGATTTTAGAAACATTACAACCTTTACCATTGACCCCGCGGATGCAAAAGATTTCGATGATGCCATCTCTTTTCAAAAATTAGAGAATGGCAACTATGAAATCGGTGTTCACATTGCGGATGTTTCGCATTTTGTGATACCCGATACAGAATTGGACAAAGAAGCATTTAACCGTGGTACATCGGTCTATTTGGTGGACCGTGTTATCCCGATGCTTCCGGAGCGTCTTTCCAATGGTGTCTGTTCGCTACGTCCGCATGAAGATAAACTTTGTTTTTCGGCTGTTTTTGAATTGGACGAAAAAGCCAATGTGCATGATCAATGGTTCGGCCGTACGATTATCCATTCGGACCGACGTTTCAGTTATGAAGAAGCACAGGAGGTGATCGAAACGAAATCGGGTGATTTCAGTGAAGAGATCCTAAAATTAAATGAACTGGCTTATATTCTGCGGGAGCGTAAATTTAAGAATGGTGCAATAGCCTTTGAAAGTGAAGAGGTAAAATTCACTTTGGATGAAAATGGCAAACCTACAGGGGTATATACCAAAGTCCGTAAAGATGCGCACAAGCTGATTGAAGATTTTATGTTATTGGCGAACCGTAAGGTTGCCGAGTTTATTGGCAAACAAGGCCGTGGAAAAAACAAGCTTACTTTTGTATACCGGTTCCACGATGTACCTAATCCGGAGACGCTGACGACGTTCTCTCAATTTGCAGCGCGGTTTGGTCATAAATTGACCATCAAAACGGATAAGGAAACAGCGAAATCTTTAAATGCGCTGATGACGAAGATAGAAGGTAGCAAAGAGCAAAATATGCTGACTTCACTTGCGGTACGTTCGATGGCCAAAGCGATCTATACGACAAAGAAGACAAGTCACTATGGACTTGCATTTGATTATTATACTCATTTCACCTCTCCTATCCGTCGTTATCCCGATGTGATGGTACACCGTCTTTTACAATTCTATCTGGAGGGAGGTACCAAAATCAATGCGGAACATTATGAGAAGATGGCCGAGCATTCTTCCCAAATGGAGAAAAAAGCAGCTGAAGCCGAACGTGCATCGATCAAATACAAACAGGCCGAATACTTGCAGGATCAGATTGGCACTGAATATACAGGTATTGTCTCAGGTGTTACAGAATGGGGTATGTATGTGGAGATTGAAGAGAATAAATGTGAGGGTATGGTCAGGCTGCGGGATATCACCGATGACTTTTACGTACTTGATGAAAAGAACTATGCCATTATTGGTCAACGGAAGAAAAAGAAATTCCAGTTGGGTGATGAGGTGCAAATCCGGGTAAAGAAAGTAGATCTGGATAAACGGCAGATTGATTTTACGTTATTGTCTTAATATAAAACCACCATAACTGGTCCAACGAGCTTATTAAACGTACCCAATCGGATTTAAGACATGAAAAAGCGGTATTGAATTTAGTCAATACCGCTTTTTCATTGGAATAAGAAACAAAAAGTTATTGTTTCGTTCCTTCGAAAGTATAAAAGACTTCTGTTGCACTTGTTTTCTCTCCCTGGCAAAGAAGGGTCTTATTTTTTACATCAAACAAGAATGTTCCTTCGGGAGAAACACCTGCTGTTTGAATCGATACATTCATATTATTAATAACCTTAAATTCTTTCGTTGGTATTTTTAATGCTTTGTCCCCGATCTCAACTTTGAGTGTGTTGTCAGATACTTTTGTAACCGTCACGATTTTATCAAACATAGGACCAGTTGTGTTTGATAGATCCAATTTACCTTTATACGTACCTACAGCTGCATCGATGCTACCACCTGTTTGGATAGGTTCATCTTTGTCCTTTGAACATCCAACAAAAGCGAAAGTGACCAAGGCCAATACCACTGCATACATTAATTTCATTTTGATTTTCATAACTTGAATACATTAATTTGTTTCTACTAAATATTTATACGTTTTTATCAAACGCTTTGCCAAACAGAACGCAAAAACAGGCAAAGCAGGCAATATACTCAGAAACCAGTAGAAGAGAAATTTTGAAAAAAGGCTGTTTTTAAAGAATATTCCACAGAGAAAGAACAGCTTACGGCAGATATAAGAAAAAACCTATTCACCCCATTGAGTGGCTATTCGCCCCCCCTAAAATCGTCTATATTTTTGTACAACCAAGCATAAGGAGTTATCTCTTCGATTTTGGCAACATATGACAGCATAAGTGGCTGACAAATTAGTTTGATAGTGGAAGCGTACAAATGATGAAGATGTTGGACTACAGGCTAAACATCCCGGAGAGGGCGACCAGGTCATTAGGATAGTGAGATAATAAAGAAGCATGAAGAGGTAATAAAGAAGGGCATGGGTATATTCCAGAAAAGAGCAGCGCCAATTCAAAAAATAATCTAAATTTTATACACTAACTATTTCATATTCAAAAGAGAATCAGTATCTTTGCGAACTTAAAATATTTAAGGTACAAAATTTATAAACAAAAACAGGTAAATGCCTACTATTCAACAATTAGTTAGAAAAGGTAGAGTAGCTCTGGTTGATAAGAGTAAGTCACCAGCGTTGGACTCATGTCCACAGCGAAGAGGTGTATGTACACGTGTATATACTACTACCCCTAAAAAACCAAACTCAGCAATGCGTAAAGTAGCTCGTGTACGTTTAACAAACGGAAAAGAGGTCAACGCTTACATCCCTGGAGAAGGTCACAACTTACAAGAGCACTCGATCGTATTGATTCGTGGTGGTCGTGTTAAGGATTTACCAGGTGTACGTTACCACATCATCCGTGGTGCATTAGATACTTCAGGTGTAGCAGGTCGTAACCAACGTCGTTCTAAATACGGAACTAAGCGTCCTAAACCAGGACAAGCAGCTGCAGCTCCAGCAAAAGGTAAAAAGAAATAATTAAACGGAGGAAAGAAAAATGAGAAAGTCAAAACCGAAAAAGAGAATCATTTTACCTGATCCAAAGTTTAATGACGTTCAGGTAACACGTTTCGTAAACAATATGATGGTGGATGGTAAAAAATCTATCGCTTATTCTATTTTTTACGATGCAGTAGAATTAGTAGAACAAAAAACACAAGAAAGCGGTTTAGAAGCTTGGAAAAAAGCTTTGAACAACGTTATGCCTGCTGTTGAAGTTAAATCACGCCGTGTTGGTGGTGCTAACTTCCAAGTTCCTATGGAAGTTCGTCCAGATCGTAAAATCGCTTTGGGTATGAAATGGTTAATTTCATACGCTCGTAAACGTGGTGAAAAAACAATGTTCGAAAAATTAGCAGGAGAAATCATTTCAGCTTCTAAAGGTGAAGGTGCTGCTGTTAAGAAGAAAGAAGATACGCACAAAATGGCGGAAGCTAACAAAGCGTTCTCACACTTCAGATTCTAATTTTGAAGACATTCAAAAAAATATGATTACACCGACCTCCGATAAAAACAATCTTTTATCAAGGTCGGTGTACTTATTTAACATTACATTTAAACACATAAGACCATTAAGGTCCGCTGCTTAAAAATATTATGGCAAGAGATTTAAAATTCACTAGAAATATCGGTATCGCTGCCCACATTGATGCTGGTAAAACTACAACAACTGAGCGTATCCTTTACTACTCAGGTGTAAACCACAAAATTGGTGAAGTTCACGAAGGTGCTTCTACAATGGACTGGATGGAGCAAGAAGCTGAGCGTGGTATCACGATTACTTCTGCTGCTACAACAGTATTCTGGAACTACCGTAACAACAAATACCAAGTAAACGTAATCGATACTCCTGGACACGTGGATTTCACGGTTGAGGTAAACCGTTCATTACGTGTACTAGACGGATTAGTATTCTTGTTTTCAGCTGTTGATGGTGTTGAGCCTCAATCTGAAACAAACTGGCGTTTAGCTGATGGGTATAAAGTACCTCGTATCGGTTTCGTTAACAAAATGGACCGTTCAGGAGCTGACTTCTTGAAAGTTGTAAAACAAGTTAAAGATATGTTAGGTTCTGATGCAGTTGCTTTGCAATTGCCTATCGGTGCTGAAGATAGTTTTAAAGGTGTAGTTGACTTGATCAACAACCGTGGTATCGTTTGGAACGAACACGACAAAGGAATGACTTTCACTGAAGTTCCTATTCCTGATGATATGTTGGACGAAGTTGCTGAATACCGTGAGAAATTATTGGAAGCAGTAGCTGGTTATGATGAGACTTTGATGGAGAAATTCTTCGAAGATCCAGATTCATTGACTGAGCGCGAGATCTTAAATGCATTACGCGCAGCTGTATTGGATAACTCTATCGTTCCTATGGTTTGTGGTTCATCTTTCAAAAACAAAGGTGTTCAAACTATGTTGGATTTGGTCATGGAATTATTGCCTTCACCGCTTGATGTAGAAGCTGTAAAAGGTACTAACCCGGATACAGGTGAAGAGATTTTCCGTAAACCATCTGTAAACGAACCTTTCGCAGCTTTAGGTTTCAAAATTGCGACTGACCCATTCGTAGGTCGTTTATGTTTTATCCGTGCTTACTCTGGTAAGTTAGATGCAGGTTCTTATGTATTGAACACACGTTCAGGAAACAAAGAGCGTATCTCTCGTATCTTCCAAATGCACGCAAACAAACAAAACCCGATCCCTTTCATCGAGGCTGGTGATATCGGTGCTGTTGTAGGTTTCAAAGACATCAAAACTGGAGACACTCTTTGTGACGAAAAAGCACCTATCGTTCTTGAATCTATGACTTTCCCTGAACCAGTAATTGGTTTGGCGATCGAGCCTAAAACTCAAGCTGACGTTGATAGATTAGGTATTGGTCTTGGTAAATTGGCTGAAGAGGATCCTACATTCGTTGTAAAAACTGACGAAGAAACTGGTCAAACAGTTATCTCTGGTATGGGTGAGCTTCACTTAGAGATCTTGATCGACCGTTTGAAACGTGAATTTAAAGTAGAGGTTAACCAAGGTGCTCCTCAAGTATCATACAAAGAGTCTATCAACGGTACTACTGAGCACCGTGAGGTATTCAAAAAACAATCCGGTGGTCGTGGTAAATTCGCGGATATCAAAGTTGTTATTTCTCCAGCGGACGAAGATTTCGATTTAACAAAATCACCGCTTCAATTCGTTAATGAAATCGTTGGTGGTAAAATCCCTAAAGAATTTATCCCTTCAGTTCAAAAAGGATTTGAAACTTCAATGAAAAATGGTGTATTAGCAGGATTCCCATTATCAGGAATGAAAGTTCGTTTGATTGATGGTTCATTCCACGCTGTCGATTCAGATTCATTGTCTTTCGAATTAGCTGCTCGTCAAGCATACCGTGAAGGCTTGCCTAAATGTTCTCCAGTGTTAATGGAACCAATTATGAAAATAGAGGTTTTAACACCAGAAGAAAACATGGGTGATGTAATGGGTGACTTAAACCGTCGTCGTGGTCAAATGCAAGGTTTGGATTCACGTAACGGTGTACAGGTAATCAGAGCATTGGTTCCACTTTCTGAGATGTTCGGTTACGTAACGCAATTACGTACAATCACTTCAGGTCGTGCAACATCTACGATGGAATTTGATCACTTCGAAGAAGCTCCTCGTAACGTTGCTGATGAGGTGATTGCAAAATCAAAAGGTAAAATCAAAGGTTCTGTAGAATAATATAGAACTCAAAAATAAACCGACCGCTGGTTGTTAATAGCTCTAATCAGCGGTCATTTTTAAATAATATCATATACTATGAGCCAAAGAATCAGAATTAAATTGAAATCTTACGATTACAATTTGGTTGACAAATCAGCTGAAAAAATCGTAAAAACAGTAAAACCTACAGGTGCAGTTGTTAGTGGTCCTATTCCATTGCCTACTGAGAAAAAAATCTACACGGTATTACGTTCACCACACGTTAACAAAAAAGCACGTGAGCAATTCCAATTATGTGCTTACAAAAGATTGTTGGATATCTATTCATCAAACGCTAAAACTGTTGACGCATTGATGAAACTTGAATTACCTTCAGGTGTTGAAGTAGAAATCAAAGTGTGATAGATTTCAATCACTGAAAAAGAAAGGGCCTTTCGGAAGAAAAGCCCTTTTTTTGTGAATGTGTCTGATATTATTAGCCAGAAAGAAACCTTCAGTCGGCTTCCATTGCTGTTGCTGTCCGCGGAATGATGAAGGTTTTGTTTGCGCAAATATTCCTCATGAAACTAATAAATCCAAAACATGAGGTGAAAGACATTTTTCGACCAATTAAAATTATAGCTGATAACCAAGTCCGATTGAAAATACACGATTATAGGTACTAATCTTATCATCTAGCTTGATATCTAAAAGACCTAACCCATATCCGCCATGCACCGAAAAGCCATTTGTTAATTTAAATCCCGCTAAAAAATTTAATCCAGCATCATATTTCTTCATCTCATTGCTATTTTTTCTAGTCCCAAACTGAATTTCTTCTACAGTCCTAGAAAATTTCTCTTTCCCAGAGATTGCAACACTTGTATATGGTCCCCCAGCTAGAAAAAATTGTCCAAAATTATTTTGAGGAAAGTAATACATTAAGTTTAAAGGGACTTCAAGATATTGTACCTTACGCCAGCCATCCATCAAAATTTCACCATTTTGCGAACCTGTACTCATTTTGGATCCTGTCTGTTGAAGAGCCACACCAGGTTGCAAAGCAAAATTATTACGCAATGCAAGCTCTACATATGCTTCTACATGTAATCTTGTAATGGCAGGATAGGCCGAGCTTCCATAGCTTGAATATCTCACTTCCTTTGCAAAATTGGCTGCCGTACGAAGGCCGAAAGACATTTGAGCCTGAAGCCCGGTTGTCATTCCCACAATGGCAAATGTGGTTAATAATATTCTCTTCATATAATTACTTTTATTCGCTATGCTTGAGATAGCGGGCAAAAGTAATAAAAAAACTATTCGGCTTCTTTATCAATTTCAGTCGAAGGGGGAAGTTCATGGTGCAAGGTCGCGTACATATCATTGTAAACGTCATCCTTACTATCTTCTTCCCCTAAAAGAAATCCCCAAGGTTTTAACTCCTTAATGCGGTCCATTATAATTTTGACAATCGCCAAAATAGGAATCGCCAAAAACATACCGGAAATACCCCATACCATTTCGCCAATAATAATGGAGAGCATAGCAAACAGCGAATTAACTTTCACCTTAGAACCCACAATCTTAGGGACAATAAAGTTGCTGTCGATCATATGTATAATAATGAGGGCGATGATGACCAGGACGACATGGGTAAAAGAAGATGTTGCAAACGTCAGAATGGCAATGATGAGCATTGAGGAGAAAATACCAACATAAGGCAACACATTGAATACGCCAGTAATCAATGCCAAAAGCAGACTGTATTTTACCCCAATTAAAGAAAGGACAATAAAGACCAAAAGGGAAACCAAGCTCATTTGGATCAGTAGGCCAATAAGATATTTTTTGACGACATACTGAACCTGTTGAACGACGTCCAGGACAATAGGTCGGTCCTCTATACGGTTGACAAATAAAAGAAACTTGACAATATGTCCCCTATATATCAGTAAGAAGAATGTGTAAAGAAAGGTAAAGACAAACAGAATAAACATCGACGACAGGGAAACCAATGCAGTACCTAAAAATAAAGTTCCCGAATCAACGGATTTTGATGCTGTTTTATTAATAAAATCAATCTGATCTTTATGCTGTATTCCAAACTGCTGGCTCACCCAAGTCTGTAAATTGCCCACACCATCCATAATCTGTTGCTTAAAAGCCGGGAAATCTTCTTTAAGGAGTGTAAGCTGAGAAGCTAATAGAAAAAGTCCGTAACCTAACACACCGAAAAATAAAATAACGCTCAATATGCCAGCCAATGTCCTTGGGAACCGCAGCTTTCGCTCCAAAAAATTACTTAACGGAATCAGCAGCAGCGAAAACAACAAGCCCAAAATCATGGGAATAAGTATGGTATCTCCGATCTTTGCCAAATATCCCAATAAAAGTATACTGATCAATACACTGACAAGTTTAACATAAAAGGGTAAAGGAAGAAATCTTTTCATGCAGCAATCTTTTGAATAAAAATAACAATTTCGGTTGACTTAAGTTTAATCCAATAAAAAAGTCCCCACAAATGCAGGGACTCTTTCCTCATAATAAGTTTAAGTACTTATATTTCTTATAGTCCGAAACCGATACCCACAGACCAAACACGGTTTTTCGTTGAAAGGTTAGATACTGGAGATAAATTAGTTAAACCAAGTCCGTAACCAGCATTAATCTGAAAACCGTTTGATAATTGATAGCCTGCCAAGAAGTTTATACCGAAATCGGTACGTTTTAATTCATCACCATCTCCACTACCAAATTTTACATCCCATTCTCTTTTTACACTAGCATTATTTGAACTTGCCTCAAATTTATTTTTACCACTAAGTGCAAATCCCACGTAAGGGCCAGCTCCAATAAAGAAATTACCAGATCCTCCCGTAGGAAATTTAGCAACCGCATTTACAGGGATATCCAAAGACATTATACTTTGTTTTAACTCACCTGTAGCGTTATCAGAAGTTGCTGTATATTTACCACCTTTATTTTGCAAAGACAACCCCGGTTGGATGGAAAAGTTTGGAGAAATAGGTGCATCTAAATAACCCGTTACAAAAAAACCCGTGTTAGATTCAGAACTTCCATTTTCAAATGAATATTTAGGAATATTTACCCCCGCACGTAGTCCATATCCCAATCCACCTTGTGCAAAGGCTCCTAATGAACCAAATAAAATTGCTGCAGATAATAATAGTTTTTTCATGTTTCCTAATTTAATTTACTTTCTTCTTTTATCACTTAATCTCATAATTTCCTGTATGAGATTTATTACATTCCCATTTGCAATATCTATTCCAAAATCCATAAGCCTTTAATTTACAAAGTAAAACATCACAAAAAAGTATCTTTTCACGATTTAGCATTGTCCTTTAAAAGATACAGTGATTGGCGTATTATTTCAATCTGATGGCGAGCTGCAAGGGATTCGGTGTTTGATTTTACCGAGGAAAGTGCTTTGTCAAAAACGTCTTGGTTATCCCAAGCTGAAAACCCTCCGATATGTTGCTGCTGACTATCGCTCAAAGGATCACACAGCAAAATACAAGCTTGGTTTTCAGACGGATGCTTAAAAACATAAAAGTTTTATCATAAAGATTTTTTAATTCCAATTATAAGTTTTATTTTTGCAGACCTTCAAAAGGAAAAAAATAGGGTCGGATGGCCGAGTGGCTAGGCTGAGGTCTGCAAAACCTCCTACAGCGGTTCGAATCCGCTTCCGACCTCGTTTTATTTTAAACAATAAAAATATTATCAAAATGGGAGTTACACGTTTAAAAAGAAAAGATAGAAGAAATAAAACTGTTTCACGTGTTGAAGTTCAGTTTTTGAAATTAGGAACTAACGTAGAGTTAGGTTCTAGATCAAAAATGAAAGCTAGCAACCAAATCGTTAAAAACGATGCTATCTTAAATCAATTAGCTTCAGAAGCTAAATAGTAAGAAGAATTTAATAGCCTTTAAAGTACTACTTTAAAGGCTTTTTAATAGGTCCACCATTTGGTGGACTTTTTCTTTTGAGCTCATCCACTGTGCCTCATCCATTCCATTGACCTGACTCTGGTTAAACCTCATCTTCGACACATGCAATTCTTTCGCTGAGCTATGTATTGCAACTGCACCAGTTTGCGCTAAAATATGAACTATATTAGCTGCATCTACACCTGCACCAGGCATAATCACAATACGGCCATTTGCTTGTTGAACTAACTGTTTGAGTAGTGGAGCTCCAGCTAAAGCAGAATTTTGCAGACCAGATGTCAAAATACGATCTATCCCCAGTTCGATGACATCTTCCAATGCCTGAAAAGGATCTTCCACGCGATCAAAAGCACGATGAAAGGTAACATGCATGGGACGCGCAGCTTCCACCAATCGCAAAGTATTCACTTTATCCACCGTACCATCTGCGTTCAGCATACCTATTACAACACCATCTATCCCCAATTCCTTGCACAACTGAATATCTGCTATCATTTCTAAGATCTCGGTCTCTGTATAAAGAAAATCACCTCCACGTGGCCTGATAAGCACATGAATACCAATATTTACCAGTTTCCGCACTAATTGCAACTGACCAAACGAAGGTGTAGTCCCTCCGTTTTCCAAATTTTGACAAAACTCTACCCGGGTCGCACCTCCTTGTTCGGCTTCAATTGCTGATGCTACGGAATTTGAACAGATTTCTAATTGGTAATTTCCAATTGCCTTTTCCTTCATTATATTATATCTTAAGCTATTTTTCGTTTACGCGAATAACGTAAAAAAAAAGGAAATAACCTACTCCCCTACTTATGGTCAAACTAGTATAAGCTTTAGAAAAGACTACAGTTAAAAAGATACTTTACCTTCATGGTAAATTTTGCTTCTAGACAAAGATCTACAACTTTAGCTTATAATGATGTACCTCTACTTTTTTCCACTTCCAATCTGGTCCTTTTGAGGTACTCATGCCACCTGACATCTCCCTTGAAGAAGGAGGGTCTAAGAAACGCTCCCGTTTAATATAAGTTGGCAATTGGAAGCCAGGCGATGTATTTAGCGTTTCAAAACATTCCCGCGCGAGTTTCATGATGTCATTCCGATTTTCTGCATTGCTTTCAATTCGACTTCCTATATAAGATGTCGGACCATACAATTGCTCATAAATAGCAGAATCTTCAAAAGGTTTGAATTTCAGACGCATCATTATTTGTACCAATAGAGCATACAGATCATTGTCCGTTGGCGCCAGAACCAACTTATCCAACACCTTTGGTATCAACTCCCACATCATCAATTCAACCGCTAAATCTTTGGTATTCTCACCAATGAAATCGAGTGTAGGCCACATCTGGTCCATATATCGTACAACAGAATCTCTACTTCCATGCAAAGCAACCAACTGTCTATTGCTCCAATATTCCAGCGGTATGTCCCCTCGATAATAGACTCCAAATATGTATTGACCTTTCAAGCGCCCCAAGGAACCACAATTTTGCATCTCAAACTCAGGTGCAAGCATACAGTAACTAAACATATCACGCGTATTTAGCGTTTTAAATGTTTGTATCGAAAGAGAATTCCATAAAGCAGGATAACGTTCCCTATCCATACTATCCTCTCCTGACACCAATCTATACACGTAATAGTCTTTCAGTAATATTCGCAAGATTGCTTCACGACCACCTAGGGGATAATTTCTAGACTTAATCTTCCCCATTCTTCCGAGATACCTGGGCAACTGATCGTTTATAAATTTTGTAGAATCTTTCAGCTTATATTGGCCATGACACATGGGCAAGCTGCATACCAATAGCAATGCTAAAAAAAGGACATAGGACATCCTCTTCTTAAAGAAATCAACAAAACTAGATGCTAACATAGTTAATACATTTACACTGCATTGGCTGCAATACAGCATATTAAATATACTTAAAATTAAATAGTATTAAATAAATTAGGTTTCAAAAAAAATCTACGATTTGAAAACGGGACCAAAAACCAAAAAAACTCAGTTCCGTTTTAAGCTCAGTCTCTTCTTTTATATACAAAAATCATAACCGAATTTTAGAAATGTAAAACATTCGGCTGAACTATTTGTATATACCTTACATGCTTTTATTTAAATAACTAAAAACCAAGCGCATACATTTTTAAGTAAAATATCATGGCAATTATATCAAAAAACATGGAGACCCAAGAAAAGATCATCAGTACTTTTGAAGAGCTCCAAAAAGCTATATATGACCTGAAACATCAAATTGTTGAATTTGAATTGCTTTTTAATCAGGCTTGCAACAGACATATTGACTCCAATTTCCAAAAGGAATGGTTGCTGGACCGAATATCTTCACGTCATGATATGATTACACTTCGACATGATTCCATGCTGCTAATTCGGGATACTGTGTCTGCGTTCCGGGATTTCGACGGTTATTTTCTAGATCTCAAACAGCTACTCCAATCGATCGAGTTACTCATGCTCAACCATGCCGATGAGGAAGAGTATGAAATTGCAGCTATTATCAAAAAATGGTATGAAAAATTTGCCCAAGCGATTGATTTTGTTGGTGACTTAACCTATTAAGTCGCCGTTTTATTATACTTTTGCAGCATTGTAAAATATTGAGAAATGCGCAAACCACCAGCTATCGTAGACTTACACACCGATACTTTCCTTGAAGATTGGGAAGATTATTCGCCAGAGGAGCTCTTACAAGAATCCATGGATTTTATGCGATCTAATCTAGACGCAGCTATTTATTGGGAAATGAACGAAATAAAATTTATTCATGGCAAGGGAAAAGGAATGTTAAAAAAAATGGTTTTTGAAGAGTTGCAAGAGTACAAGGCTCATGGCTCCATTGAGCGCTATTACACCTCCTACCAGAATGAAGATATTGTAGTCGTTGTCATAGGGATTTAAAAAGGCTACCTTTTCAGATAGCCTTTGTATCATGTTATGCTATTTAATAGCTGGAGTAATAATCACTTTTCGGAATTCCACGGGACCATGATCCCCTTGGAAATAAATTGGTCCCGGCTCTGCCTCTTTACTATCCAAAGCACCGCCCGTTATACCAGGGATTTCTTGGTTACTGATAACAGTCTTTCCGTTTGCCACAACCGTCACTAGACGCCCTACCAATGTAATATCATAGGTCTGCCATTCTCCGGCCCCTTTGTTCACCATCTCATTTGCTGCAAGGAAACCATAGACGCCCGCAAAAAGTACGGCATTAGGATGTGCGTCTTTTGGACTATCTTCTATCTGAACCTCATAACGGCCTCTTAAATAGACACCACTATTACTTCCTGCTGGAATTTTAAATTCAACATGTAATTTAAAATCTTCAAATTTTTGCTCAGAGACCAAATTAGAACCAGATTGCGGGCTAGTCAAAATTCCGTTTTTCACCACCCACTGATTCGTTTTACCGGTAGCTTTCCATCCTGACAGATCCTTGCCGTTGAACAGCTGATTGGGCTTCCCCCATTTTACTGCAGCTGTTCGCTTCAGCTCCGGAGCACGAACACCTTTAAAGCGATATGTTTTCCCATCAGGCTCTGTTATTGTCCCTTGCAATACACCGTTTACAACCTCGCCTTCAACACTTAGATTCATCTTTCCGCCTTCCCATTGAGGTGGGATAGCAAATCTAAACTTTCCTTTCTCATAAAACACCTGCGAAACTGGCCGAGCACTTCCGGAAGTACTCACATAATGACCGACTAAAGTTCTATAGCCCGACAATTTTACCTCCAACCAAGATGGTGCAGGGGTACCATTAATATCAACTTCGATGTCCCATCGACCAATCAGCTCTTTGCCTTCTACGTCTTGTTGATAATGGATGGATTCTCCGATTGAATGTTTAGCAAAGGTTACTTGCGGTAATGCACAAGAGGCCAAAATTCCTAAAAGAAATGCCGCTTTTCTGTTCATATTATTTATGTTTATATTCTAATTGACAATAAATTTCAAGCAATTTAACTGTTTAACAGCGGGTTTACAAGGATATAATGTTAAAAAACAGAAAGAAAGCGAGAAACAAAAGACTTCGAACAAGCTTTATACATTCTTTAAGAAACCGCTCACATCGTTCGTCGTAACGATAAGCTTCATCCCTACCGACCATGGACCAACCCTGATATCGCGTATCTTTTACAGTTTGCGCAAATTCATCGAATAGCGATTTTTCTTCTTCGGTATTACGAGGAAAGATATCGTTTGGAAATTGCCATAAACTAGCACACAAACTGAACAAATGTTTTAGATTGTATTGGTATGGCGTATAGTCATAAAAATATTCTAGTAGCCCCAGACATGCTTGTTCAATAGCTTGATTATAAAGAAGCACTTTAATTTCAACCTCTTCGGATTGATCTATCGCTTTACCTCCATTGTAGAAACCACTTGCGTTATTTTCTCTTTGGTACCATTTTGTCTTCGCCTCTTTCATTTCGTCTTGAGTACGCTTTCCATTGTGTTCATGAAATTCCCACTTCAATAAATTGATCTCCATACCATAAAGCGGATCCACATATTGCAAAGACCGATGAAAGAATGGACTATTTTTGTCCAACTGTTTCTGTATTTGATCTCGAGTGAAAGAAAGGAATAAAACGGAAACTTCCAATTCTTTATTTATCGATGCTTGAATATTACCTATTGTTTCACGAATATCGTTTTCGCTAACAATTAACAAATCGAAGTAGTAATCATAAATGTCAGTATTTGAAGGTTTATTAATGCCATTGATGACAAATGATCTAGTTCGCTGACCAACTAGATAAATGCCTTGTATGTCAATTGTATTCTTCAAACAAGTAATAATCAATTCCAACTTCTTATCAGCAGCGCTTTTGTAGACATCATATTCTGGCATCATAGTATCGTTATTAGAAATGCTTCGTAGCGACTTTTCTTGACTTTCAACACGATCTTCTAATTTCTCTTTCGGATTATCGACCTCAAAAGAGTAGTTTTTAAAATTCGTCACGGAATCCTCAAACATCGTGTCTGTGATCTGCATGAAGTTTTCCATCCGTTCTTCCAGCTTCAGTAGAATATCAAGATCCACGTCAAAATCATCTTCATAGCGTGCCGCCCGATATACCCCCTCTAAAAATTGAAGCATAATTTCATCTTCTGGCTTGCCTTCTTTAAATATAGTGGCTAGTGACGGTGCTATTCTAACAAGATAACGATGGTGAGACCTGATGGAGTGCGTTGCGCGCTCCTTTCCCATGACCATAATCTCCATGCATCTATACCGCAACTCAAATACCTGATGCAGCATAAATCCTGCATGCGACAGCGAATCTCGTTCCTTGAAATAATAGTATCCTTCTTTAAACTCATTAATTTTATGATTTTCACGCGCAAATAATTCGTTTACCGACTCCAGAGTATTTTCGATGGAATGCCCTTCAGGGTATAGCTCGAATCTTGACGATGGATTTTGATAAATAAGTTTGTCTGGGTGACAGGTCATATGTAAATATAAGTTCCCATCAATAAGCTTACTTTTTACCTGAAACGCTATCAAAGTGACATGATGAAACTTCGGGAAATCCTTTAAGGACATTCTAATCTGTGGATCTAGTTCGCCGACAGATTTATGCTCCTTGTTAGATAATAGAATAACCAACTCGTAGAAAGGAACATCAACCGCATAGTAAGTGTTCAGGAATATCCGATCGATATTGTATTTGCTCGCTAGAATCAGAATGATGCTATTTAAATCAGTCTGATCATTTTTATTTGTAATTCCCATAACTTATAAAGGTTCGGTTTCATTTTCAACTTTTAGTAATTCTGTCTACTTGTCATGATCGAATATTGGCGGATTGCATATACCTTCCTTCTTGGTTCTACGTTTTCGCAGATCCAAAACGATGAGGGTTAGCACATCCAAAACTTTCAGTAGCCGTTCTCTTGTGATAATTTGCTCTTTGTTCAAATCTGTATATTTTTCGGAATATTTATCCTCTAGATAAGTCATCATCCTACATTCAACCCTGTATATTTCGTCACGTACATCAACGCCATAAAATAATTTCGACAAAGTCTTTGGAATGTTTCTTTTTCCTTTCTTGCTTAAGCTCTTCGGCTTCCAAGTTGCTATATCGGCTTCTGGAATAGGACAGCGCAAAAAGTCTATTTTGTCAGGGTCAAGCCAGTTTTCAGGAAAATAATCTGTTTGTAAAAACATCCATCCGGCTTGGAGCAACCACCTTAAAACATATCGCAGGTCACGAGAAGTCAATACTATGGCACCTCTTTCACAAGAACATGTGGGATATAAATACAAAATACTTTGTCTAATGTTACTGTAACTTTGTTCATAGAAAACCTCACCAGTCATTTCGAAAGGGTTTGCACTTTGATAGCCATTTATATAATCCGATCCTAAATAATCAACTATTAAGTGTTTGTTTGGTGGTGGATAACTAATCGCTGCCCAGTGGTAAGCGACATAACAAGCTTCACGTAGTTTTAAGAGTTGTTCGTAAGTTTTTAAAGATGCGTATTCGCCACAACTTTCGAAGATGGATTCCTTCTCATTTATACATCTTTTCCAATCATCTAATAAGTTCAGCCAAGAAGACAGATCCATTTCGGAGAAAAAATTCTCAAATGCGATCACAAAATTTTGAATCTCTTCTCGTGTTAGCTGAGTGAAATTATAATCGAAATGCGCTACATGATGATTGAGCTTTTCGTCTTCGCGAGGTCGATATTTTTCTAAACAGCGATAAGGATTTGGTAGCCATTGGATATCTATCCAATCCTCTTCATACTTTAATCGCTTTTTATGATGCAAAAAATAATGACATCCCTTAACCATTAAGACGATGTTATCTAAACGATCAATTATATATTCTTTTTTTGTTTCTTCTGTATTGTTTTGAGATGTGAGAATAACAAGGATGTCCCATAGCTTTTTCTTGAAAGATTCATAAGTGCCATATTGAATGGATTCAAGTATTCCTCCTTCAATTAGATACCATCGAATGTCCCACTCATCTTCCGGATTTTTATATAAGCATTATTCATAACCGACAATTTTTAATTTTTATTTTATCACCGACATTGATTTGTCTTAATGCACAGCCTTCATCTAACTGCAATATTTTCATTCTCGGATTACCCCTGTACTCCATACTGCTTTGTCCGTACAGTCCAAATTCAAGCTCATCTTCAAACCATATCGATACGTTGGCCGCGTCGTGGGCATGCACATTTCCTCCCGAAGCTTCCAGTTCTGATCCATCATAGACACTTACTTATTTGATGCACCAAAACATACGAGATGATTGTTTCGCCGGAGATTTTTGCATACCCATTTTTTATCACGGTACAGTCGATTAAAAAAGCATCTACAGATATATTTATGCACCCTTCTCTGACGATCATGCCTAACTTCTGTAATTTGAGCGTTCCATCAGACTCTACAAAACACCTATCCAGCATCTGCAATCCTGTCAATGTTTTATAGGTAATTGTTATCTGCGGATAATAATCATGTAGCAGCAGGTAACCGTAATATTCAGGCTTTGTGTATACGACTAATTGATCGTTGAGGATAGCTGTATTTACCCAATTCGCCTTTTCTCCGCTTTCGTTGATAGAGAAAGATGGTTGTTCGCCATGTGCAAGTATAACCTTACAACGGGTTTGTATAATTAAGGCGTTAAAATCATTCATGATTTTTTAGTTAGTATTCTTGAAGTACAGAAATATCACCCGTGTGTCTATTCTTTTCAAACCAGCGTTTAAACCAGTGCTGCTTATACATATGATTATTTTTCCAAAATAGCTTCTTATCCTCGTGATCCATCCCGTCTATGGTTTCATAAATTTCTCGTTCAGCCTTTAATTCATCAAACATCTGCTTGACCTGATTTTTAGCATACAGAGGCTGGCCATACTTGCAGTTGATAAAGAACTTATTTGCTGCTTTTCGTTGTTTAGGTGTAGCTGAATTATGATGGGAATAACTTAACATCCACATAAAATCGGTTAACAGTTTCTCGAGCTTGACATCCAGTATGGCACACAACATTCTGAGATTTGATGGAATATCCAATTTTATCTCTCTGACTTTACTGGAATACATTTCATCGATTTCAGCATACTTGTGATACATGTCCACGGTTACAACCTTGGGATTCTTTTTCTTCTTCATCAATTTATTTGGGTTTACACAAATGAACACAGCATCATCCACGTACCGAACCAAAACAGCTTGTATAAAACCAATAGCCCTTGTATCGTACAACGCTATCCTTGTTTTGTACCATATGAAGATATTTCGTATCTTGAACGATGAATAATTTGTTAACTTTGGATTTATGAGTACAACCAACACGACAAACCATATAGGAAGAAAAATCAGCCGCATTCGTGAACTGCGTGGTATGAAGCAGGAAGCTTTAGCATTCGAATTGGGTATAAGCCAACAAGCTGTATCAAATATGGAGCGCAATGCCGAGATTGAAGCAAATCTATTGATTCAAGTTGCTGAAGCATTAGGGGTTACTCCACAAGCTATTGAGAATTTTAGTGAAGAGGCTGTGTTCAACTATTTCAATAATTTCCATGATAATAGTGGTGCTGGCGCATATAGCACCAGTCCAACATTTACCTTTAACCCTGCTGACAAACTGATCGAAGCTTACGAGGAAAACAAAAAGCTTTACGAGCGCCTTTTGGAAGCCGAAAAATCTAAGGTGGAGTATTTGGAGAGGTTGTTGAAGGATAAGTAGGTATTCATGTCTAAAAAGGATCTGCACATCACTTTTGGTTTCTCCGGAAATGCTACACTCATTCAGAGCAAATTAATCGATGTAGAGAAAGGTGAAATTTTAGGTTTTACCGAAGCACTTAGTCTCGGACCTCTATGTGATTTGGGCGATGCGGAAGCTATTGAGAGCAGGAAGGCATGGTGGACTAACGTTTTTGGTTCTATCCAGTCTGAGGGGAGCAATAATTTTGTAGATGACAATCTAGCGCTTTTGAAAAAGGTAATCTCTTCTTCCGATCGGTATCGCCATATTTACTTATGGCTTGGTGACGATGCCAACGAAAAGATCATTATAGCACGTTTACTCTCCCACTTGAAAGAATCTTCGACACCTATTCATAAACTCAATTTCCATCATATGAATTTTAGGAACGAGAAAGGAGAAAAGCTAAATCTCCGTTCCTTACAGGTGATGCGAGAAGACAATATTGTGGAGGCTGCTAAACACTTTGAAAAGTTAAGTGAAGATGATATTCAATCCTATTCATCACTTTGGTCGCATATTCGTTCGAATGATGCAGTAGTTAATCTATTTGATGATTCAGGGAAACATTTAGCTGGCGATGAGACATTTTTTGATGCATATCTTTTGAAAAGGTGCAACGAGACACCTCAAAGGTCGGCATTGATTGTTGGCTATACACTTTGTGATATATGGGATGAATTCTATGATAGTTCCGTAGGCGATCTTTTTCTCTTTTATCGATTGAAAGAATTGGCAGATATGGGCAAGATCGAGATTTCCAATCCACATGAAGATCCTGAACGAGCGAAGATAGTATTTGATGTTAGGAAGAAAGATTAACTCTTTGATAGTAAGCTTTTAGTCTTTTTCTCCAATCTTTTAGATCCGGATTTGATTCCGCGTTCTTGTTTAAACTGCGAAGCGTAGCCGTAGCGGACATCTAACATTTTCTGAGGTTTTAGGTGCAATCATTACACTATTGTTTTATCGGCAAACCATGGGTTCAACAGTAATGCTGGTACAAACTAGTGAAAATTTTCTCTATATTGCTTTTACTTTACTATTCTCAAAAGCCCCAGTTTGACGCAATTGACGCAATTCATGACGCAATTCAATTTAAGGTATAATAAGCTCCTGCACCTTTAATTCCACTAGATTTAAATAATTTTTTATCAATCAACTCCTTGATATCTCGAGTAGATGTTTCTCTAGAAACACCTGCCAATTTCTGATAATCACTATTCGTAATCTTTCCTTTGTTCTTTGTAAATAAAACAGCCTTCACCTGTCGGCTATTCAAACCAAGCGATTCAAGATACTCCGTATTATAAATATCCTTCTTAAATACAACCCAGAAATCTGATCCCTCAACCAAGTAACTTGGCTCAGGCAATCCTTCAGCCAAACACTGCTCTGTCATCTTACTAATGCCACGGCCCCAGGATTCCACATAGCCACTACGAAAAAATGCATTTGCTATATCAGGATTATAGGGCCTCGAAGAATGACTCTTTAATAAGTTACTCACGGTCCAATTTTCCGGAAGATGTCCCTCATTCCAGATCATAAGCTTATCAGGGTATACACGAATCTGAATAGGAGTTAATCCCGAATAATCTTTATGAGCGATGGCGTTTAATAAAGCCTCACGTACAGCTTCTTTAGGATATTCATAAGTTTCATTACGATGGATCCCATCATAGCTAATTAGCGCTTTGATATACTTCGTAAATAAAAGATCGATGGTCCTTTCAACCTGTTCAAATAAGTTCCCATGAACCTCATCCTAAAATATCAAATCCGTTTCCCCTTCAAAATAACCAATCTTCACATAAGCTCCCGTCATATACTTTTCCGGATCAGGATGAAACAACAAAATAGCAGCTCGTTTCAAATAACCATTCTCAATCAACTTCAAGTTTTCAAGTAAATGCTCGTCACGGTCAATCAAACTGTCTTCAGACAAACGCTTATTCTTAAAACCACGTTGACGAAAAAAAACAAACGTTTCTTTCTTTAGATCATCAACGGATACTCGAGGAACAGCAGCTCCATCCCAACGAACACCTTTCTTTTGTAATAAAAACTTATCCAACGTAGCACCTTTCATTTCCTGTTTTGTGCTACCGCTTCGATAGTGATATTGACCTTTATAATTTACAGCATTAGGATAAGGCTCCACAATAATCTCTAAGAAATCCCCTTCAACAGTCTCATGCAGATTTACATCAACCAAAATACCCAATACATCACGCACCTTGTTCGGAATATCCTCCAACAATTTCTTAGCATCAGCTACACCAACAGTCTTGCCGCCATCATCCTTACCAATGAAAATAGTACCACCATTTGCATTTGCGAAGCCACATATCCATTTGAGATATTCATCCCTCCAGCTCTGCTTGTATTCAATATTTTGAGATTCTGCCATAATGCCTTTATGAAATTGACTCCTTAGTCAATAGCTCTTTCTGATTCAGTAACTTTTCGATGGTACTTCTGGACACTTCATTTTCCAAAGCTTTTTCTGCTATTTCCTTTTTCAGTATCATCTAGTATTGTTTATTGGATATGTCTAACAATTCCTCCCGGCTGATATTCAATCGCAATCGCCATTCTGCGACAAATTCACCTTCTTCCAATCCCTGGGGATCAAACAAATTATATTTATTTTTTACCTGCATCTTGGCAAAATCTATAAAAGGATCCATGCCTGTAATTTGTAGAAGTTCAACCAAATAGCCAATTCGTTTGGTAACCGCTATATTATTCACAGCCTTGCAATACTCGACTAATTTAGTGGGTTGCATTTGCGCTTGACTAACTGCTCGAATCAGTTCCGCATAGCCACCAGAATGTTGAGGTAGGTCAAAGCAATCGACTATTGTTTTCTCTACATCGGTTATCGGATAATGAAGGTTACCGTAACCATTGTCTATTATTCCTGTTTTTTTATTAGGTGCTATCCTAACGAATTTATAAGAAGTACCTAAGATTGACTTGTCGTTTTTCTGATTAGTCGTCTGAATAAAAACGGTATTAGAAAATTGTTCGGTCAATCCGTGCAAATTTAATGCAGACCAATACGCGACAGCACTATTTTCAGCGACGAAAGTACCGATGACATATTCGTCCCGAAAACCTTGTTTGCAAAATTTACCTTTTTCCATTCGCACAAGTAGTTCCTTGTCGACTAGATTCTCTAAGATTTCACTTAAGTTGTCAAACTTTTGTTCTAGCAACTGTTCAATTTCGGAGAATTTGAACAACTGTACTTCATAGTCATCCAGCAACTTTAAGAACCCAAGTTGGGGCTTCGTAAGATGTTCTGATATATAAACGCTGTCTGCCATATTACCTTTTGTGTTACGATAAGACCTAAAAAATGGGTCTTATCGTAACACGATTGGTAAAGATAAGTAACAATTATTCAAAAAACAACGCTTGATATCAAATCTCAATAGTCACTTTGAATAAACGAAAGTGTTCCAGATTATTAATATTTTTAAGATGTATATTCTAATTCACTTATCTTAATACCAAAATAAAAACAAGTGGAATTCACTAACGAGGACATAATCTATCTTCTCAACCTTTTTAGAGGTCGCGAAGACGTATTTGCTTTACGCTGGGAGAAGGGAAGTAAAGGCGGGTACATGCCGGCCTATAGCTATGACCCATACCATTATCGACTACATAAAGCTAATGGCGGTACTTTTCAAAGCTATGCCCACAAAAGCTACCTGCCATTGTCAGAAATAGAAATTACGAAACATCTTAACGGCCTTCAGCAGATCGGAATTTACCCACTGTTGCAAGATAACACTTCTTGGTTTTTAGTAGCTGATTTCGATAAATCCGATTGGCAACAACAGGCTTTGAAATTTCTCGAATCATGTACCGCTAAAAATATCCCTGCTTATCTTGAACGGTCCCGTTCCGGCAATGGCGCACATGTCTGGATTTTCTTTGAAAGCCCTTATCCAGCAGCCAAAAGTCGTAAGTTATTTATACATATCTTAGAAGGATGCGGTGCATTCTCGCCATTTGATAAAAGCTCCAGCTTTGACCGTTTGTTTCCAAATCAAGATTACCTGTCTGGCAAAGGTTTAGGAAATCTAATTGCAATGCCCTTATTTTCACCTGCTGTACAGAATGGCAACAGTTCCTTTATCGATCCCAAAACGATAGATCCATTTCCTGATCAAATTGCATATTTAAAAGAAATTAAAAGAGTGAGTTTGGATTACCTAGAGGAGCTGTTCAATCAAACAAGAGGAAGTAAAGAAAGCTATGTACCCGTTGTTGATGGAAAACTTAAAATCGCCCTGAGCAATTCGATCCGTATAAATAGTCACGCTATACCATTTGTACTCATCAATTTTTTGAAGGAGCAACTTAATTTTGCTAATTCAGCCTTTATCATCAAGAAAAAGTCAGGGAGAAGCACTTTCGACACGCCAAGATTTTTTAAATTAATTGAAGAAACGGAAAATGAAATCCTCATCCCAAGAGGGTTTATTGGGAAAATACTGCGATTCTGCAGAGAAACACAGGTAGCACATGACTTTGTTGATAATAGACACGAACTCCCGGCAATCCAATTCTCTTTTAATGCCGCATTGCGAAAGCATCAGACCAATGCTGTCGCCGCAGTAGAAAAAAAGGATTTCGGTGTGATCGTTGCTCCACCAGGAACAGGAAAAACTGTTATTGGCTTGAAGATTATTGCAGACAAACAACAACCTGCACTTATTGTCGTGCATCGTAAACAGCTGTTAGATCAATGGATAGAACGTATCGAATCATTCCTAGGGATACCGAAGAAAGAAATTGGGATTATAGGCCAGGGAAAAGCAAAATTGGGTGCTGATAAAATAACCGTTGCAACGATACAAAGTCTTCCAAAACATATTGAAACAATTCAGGACAAATTTGGCGCGATCTTAATCGACGAGTGTCATCATATTCCGGCGGAATCTTATCGTACCACCGTCGGAAAACTAAACAGTGTTTATTGCTACGGTCTCACAGCGACTCCTTTTCGGAAATATAATGATGATAAATTGATCTTCACCTATCTCGGTGATATCATTACAGAAATCCGACCAGAGGAAATTGAAGATTACAAAAGGGCAAATATCATCGTACGGAATACCACACTCCATGTTCCCTATAATTCTAAAACCGACAGTTTCGAAACACTTTCCCAAATTCTAATTCATGATACAGCAAGAAACCGATTAATAGTAAACGATGTATCCGCCGAGCTAAACCAAGGAAAAAAGGCAGTTATAATTACCGAAAGAAAAGAACATATCGAGACGCTGAATCTATTGCTAAAATCAAATTATGAAACCATAACGCTCAGCGGAGATGATTCAGACAGCAGTAAGAAAGCGAAATGGAAAACATTATCAGAAGGGAATTTTCAAGTACTAATTACGACAGGTCAGTATTTTGGCGAAGGTTCGGATATTCAGCATATCAGCACACTACTTTTGGCCTATCCCTTTGCTTTCCATGGAAAATTGATTCAATACATCGGTCGGGTGCAGCGATCCGAGATCAATCCAACTATATACGACTATCGGGATGTACAGATCGATTATCTAGACAAGATGTTTCTAAAACGGAATATCTATTATCGTAAAATCACCAAACAAGCTACACTTTTTGATGAACCAACGATGGATTACCAGTCTCAAATAGGTCATTTATTTACCTTAGAAAAAAGTACCAAGATACCCATTGAGGATCTATCGTTTCATTATGGCCATGTGGTCTTCACTTATAAAGTAGAAGAGATGCATACGGTTTTGGAATTTCAAATCGAAAATTTGGAGATTAGGCCTGAGTTTGAGGTATTAAAACCTTACTTTATCAAGATACTGAAATCTAAAAACATCAACGTTCAGTTAAACGCTGAATTTGAATACGGAAAACTGGTCGCGCAAATCGCTACTTCCGATGATATAGAACGAATAAATAAAGAAATTGTAGAAGGTGTGAAATTCCAGTTTCTGAACAAGGGACTATTAGGCAAGCTACCTTTGCAAAAACAAAATATTTTGACTTCAGATCAGTTACAGAATGGCGATACTGTATATCAAAACGCCGAAGAGTTACTTTCTGAAATCCTTAATTTACGAAAATACAAACACTCTCGTCAAGTTCAATTCTTAGCCGATCACCACCAGAGCAGTATTATGAAGATTAGATTCGTGCTTAGTCCCTTTGCATTTGTATTTCTTCTATCCGGAGAGAGCCAGTACCACATCATCCTTGAAACCTTAGATACGGAGGAGGCGACTTATATCTGGCACACAGATAAAAATAAAACCGTCTTGAAAGACGCTGTTGCGATGATAGATAAAGATCTGCAGATTATTCGTGAAAAAGGTAGACAGGCTTTCTTAGAAAACCATACTCCCGAAAGATTTAATCGCATCCTTCATGACTACAGCGATCCAGAAAGAGGTTTTATCCTCTGGAAAGCATTTTTGGAAGAAACCCTTCGCTGAGAAAAATAAGTTTAAGGTTTAGGTCAGCACCGTGTGCTATTGGTGGATATTTAAGTACGTGTATCATGAATCCCACTTTTCTTAACTTTACAAGCTTTAAAAAACAAGGGAAATTTGTCCGAAATATATCCAAAAATAGAAAAAGCCACTGATTACCAGTGGATTTTATCGGGGTGGCAGGATTGACTCAGCCGCACTTTCCCCAAACACCCCCCCTGAGCCTCCTACGGATCGAACCTACTAATATCTTAAAAGGTCGTACGTTCGCACCCTGCCCTGAAACAAAAAAAGCCCTAACTTTCGTT
>NZ_DJTD01000016.1:0-85877 GCF_002440385.1 Sphingobacterium sp. UBA6317
GACTTAGTTCATGAAATACGCAGTACCCAGCCAAGAATAGGCACACGGAAACTTTACCATATATTGGCAAGGGAGCTACAGGCATTAAAAGTGGGCAGAGACAAATTCTTTGATATTTTACGCGCCAACCATTTGTTAATTACACCTAAAAGAAGCTATCATACGACCACTATGTCACATCATAGATTTAGAAAATATCCGAATATTATTAAAGAAGTGACTGTTTGCCGTCCCAATCAGGTTTGGGTAAGTGATATCACTTACATAGGGAAGCGAGAAAGCCCCTGTTACCTGAGTTTGGTTACAGATGCCTATTCGAAAAAAATTGTTGGCTTTGAGGTCTCGCGGACCATGTGCACACCGCATGTTGTAAAAGCACTAAAAATGGCACAAAAACAAAGAAAAACAAACGAGCCGTTAATCCATCATTCCGACAGAGGGGTACAATATTGTGCAGAAGAATACCAATATTACCTAAACAAATATCAGCTCAGGTGCAGTATGACAGAAAACTCTGATCCTTATGAAAATGCCATCGCTGAACGAATCAATGGTATACTCAAACAAGAGTTCATGATTGATACCTATCATTTAGATCTACATTTGATGAAGCAGATCGTAGCTGAAGCAATCGATATCTATAATAATGACAGACCACATTGGTCTAATCATATGTTAACTCCAAATCAGATGCACATGAAATCAAACATGAACTTCAGAACTTATAAAACAAAAAACAGTAGCAACCTATCGGCTACTACTGTTTAAATTATTTATTTTTAATCACTGAAAACCTGTATCGATTTTTCAGGACTAGTCATATATTTTTGTTTTTTTAGCTTAGTTGAAATTGTAGCCAATCGTTTCCTTCATGACCATACACAAAATACTTTGGCTGAAGAATTTCGGCTAAGGATTCAAGTTCGCTCAAATAATTATATCCGGGAATCTGTGCAAATTGTTTATTGGTCATGATGAAGACCTGATCGAGCTCGATAGCTTTGGATGATGCGATAGCTGCCGAATTCAACAATTGTGGAATTTGGATAAATGTCTGTTCTCCCTGACCGATGACAATGATTTTATCGGCTTCATTTTCTGTTGTAACTGGAATACCACCGGCTATTTTTATGGCTTCCTGCAGATAGGCAGAACGGTTTATTTCAAGCGGCTGTATTTGGTCCAGTACCAATACCTTGGGCCTGTCAGTAGCCGAAATAAACTTAAGCTTATGGATGAGAATACTTGTTTCGTCTTCAATTTTTTCAACCAGTTCAACTGTTTTATCAATGGCATCGAGATCAGTCCCGATACGTTTGATATAGGAGATCATATCGTCAATGTCGACAAGTTGAGGGCGATCTGAAATTAATGTGTCGTAGGTTTCAGCTGGAATAGCTGCCGGATTTAGGTCCAACTGGTCCAAAATATGGGCGACTAGTTTTTCTTGATTGCTTTGCATGTTGCAAAAATACAAAACCTTCCTGACTTCGCAGACACCAAGAGCAATGAAAGCGAACTGAAGGTTCTTTCTGGCCAATAAGATCAGACAACCTTCAGAAAAAAAGGGAAGCATTGGCGAAAGTAAATTAGCAATAGTAGGTATGCGCAGATTTTTGTAAATTGGCCTGAAATAAATGATTTAAATATGTTTGACAAATTATTTCAAGCTCAGCAAAAGGCGGAGGAAATCAAGAAAAGATTGGATTCAATTTCTGTGTCTGGTGAAGTGGAAGGTGGTTTAATCCGTGTGGTAGCGACAGCAAACAAAGAGATAAAAGAGGTTACCATCGATCCTGTATTTTTATCAAACGCAGATAAGGAAGAATTGGAGGAGTTGCTTGTGGTTGCTCTGAATAAGGCAATTGCGCAAGCTGAGAATATCAGCCAGGCTGAAATGCAGGCAGCAAGTAAAGATATGTTGGGTGGACTAGGAGGACTAGGCGGATTATTTAATCAATAGCGATATTATCATGAAAGCAACTTATTACGGACAGTCTTGTGTAGAGTTTGATTTTGACGGAACGAAGGTTCTTTTAGATCCATTTGTTACTTATAATCCACTTGCAAAAGAAATCGATGTAAATACAATTAAACCGGATTATATCTTTTTAAGTCATGGACATCAGGACCATGTGGCCGATATGGCGACAATTCAAAAAAACAGCGATGCCACTGTTTTAGCGATTGTTGAAACTGCAGGCTGGGTGAGAAGACAGGGCGTACCTGACGATAAGGTGATCGAATTCAACTTGGGCGGAACAGTTCAACTGCCTTTTGGTTCGGTCAAGATGGTGTATGCTGCACATACCAATAGTACACCTGATGGTCAATACGGCGGGTTTCCTGTGGGATTTGTCTTCCATGTAAAAGGCAAAAAAATTTATTTTGCCGGCGATACCGCACTGACTATGGAAATGAAATTGCTGGCAGACATGAACCTGGATTGGGCATTTTTACCTATAGGTGGGCACTATACAATGGATGTGGATGATGCAATTAAAGCGGCTGAGTTTGTGAATTGTGCTCGGGTAGTTGGTATCCATTACGATTCATTTCCGCCAATAACGATCGATAAACAACAAGCTTTGGATAAATTCCAAAATGAGGATATTTCATTGTCATTGCCGAAAATCGGTGCAACATTTGAACTATAAACACTAAAACAAAGCCGAGCTTGCTCGGCTTTGTTTTAGTGTTTTCCTGATTATATGCAGATCTCTGTTGTGTTCATTAAGACATGACAATCTTTATGAGATGACAATCTTTTTAAGATCTTCCAGGCTGAAAAGAGGGATATCGATGATTTTATTCTTCAGGATTTGTTCTTTATTTTCTTCAAAATAGAACAGCTTCCATTCCCCATTTTTATATTCTAAACTACTGAGGTTTTCAATCCAATCTCCTGAGTTCATATACGTGCAGGTTCCTTTTCGGGTAATGACTTCTTTGATTTGAGGCTGGTGGATGTGTCCACAGATAACGAAATCGTAATTTTTTTCAATCGCTAGTTCAGTCGCTGTATGTTCAAAATCTGATATATACTTGACGGCCTTTTTAACCGAATTTTTGATCTTTTTAGAAAGAGAATATTTCTCCTTACCCATTTTATCTAGGCAATAATTAATGATATTATTGAGCTGGATAAGTTTGTCGTAGCCCCATCCACCGAGTTTGGCCAACCATTTAGAATGATGAATGGATGCGTCGAAAACGTCTCCATGAAAGATCCACACTTTTTGATTATTGAGTGAAAGAAGGAGTTTATTGCTCAGCTTGATATTACCTAATTTTAGATCGGTAAACTTGCGCAACATTTCATCGTGGTTGCCCGTGATGTAATGTACTTCTGTCCCCGAAGAGCTCATGTCAATGATTTTTTTGATGACTTTTAGATGTTCTTGCGGAAAATAGCTTTTTTTAAATTGCCAAATGTCTACGATGTCTCCATTGAGTATCAGTATTTTGGGAGATACGGACTCTAGATAAAGTAAAAGCTCTTTAGCTCTACTACCGTAAGTACCTAGGTGTAAATCTGAGATTACAAGTATATCAAGGCTTCTTTTCATTTGCAATAAATTTGTTTATTCATCTTGTCTACCAAGATGTCCTTTGTAGATTTTTTTTCTATGCGTCTGTTGAGGACTATATTTGACCTTTGCCGGATTTGTCTGAAATGAATCGATCATAAACGACCTTTTTCACCGTTTTTGAAGTTATTCTAAGCCGCAATATTTCATTTAATCAATCTGTTAACTTCTATTACAAAAAAAAGATACTTTTATTTTGTACCGATGAAATTCCTGTTATTAAATCATTAAAATGTCTTGTAATACGGTATGAGTTAGTTAATTGGAAATTAATATTAGTAGGGAATTTTCGGTACGGAGAATATTGGGAGGTCGGAGGACTGGGGTAAGAGCAATAAAAAAGGTATCCAATTTTATTGAATACCTTTCCTTATGTTAAAGATTATTTTTCTTTTTCTATTTGGCAGTCGCTGCTGCTCTATCGATGTGGAATTGTACTAAATCGTCGATAGGGGAGCGCAAGATCTTTCCTACTTTCATTCCATATTGCTCAGCTTTTTCTGCTAATACATTTCTGAAATTGTAACCAACCGAACCGATACAGTTGAAAGTATAGCTTTGATAGTTAGGGTATTTGCTGACAAGATTTCTGAAAAATGCTTCAAAAGCTTCATCAACAATATTGCGTGTGTATTCGATATTTACATTGTTGTCATAGACAAATTTGCTAAAGCTTGCACAGAAACGATTTGGCATTGGTTTGGTATAAACCGCGTCCATAATTTCGTCCTTTGTCATTTTATACGTGTTATAAAATACTTCTTTAACATCTTTAGGCATCAAATTACGAACATAATCTGCCAGTAATTTTTTACCAATATAACTACCAGAACCTTCATCACCTAAAATGTAAGCACCTGAGTCGATGTTTAATGTGATTTCTTTACCATCGTATAGACAAGAATTTGTTCCTGTTCCTAAGATCGCAGCAAATCCGGCTTGAGTTCCTAATAATGCTCTTGCTGCTGCAAGAAGATCGTGTCCTACTTCAACTTCAGCTGTAGTAAATACTTGTTTTAAAGCATCAACAACAATTTGTGCTTTTTCCTTGTTATGAACACCTGCACCATAATAGTTTACCTCTGAGATTTTTTCAAAAGGTAAATCTTGCGGTAGTCCTTTTTTTAGGGAGTTTACAATGTATTCACTATCAACAAAATAAGGGTTGTACCCTTCCGTATTGAAGTAGATTTTTTTATTCGAATCGTCTAACAAACACCAGTTTGTTTTTGTTGATCCCCCGTCAGCAATGATTATCATTATTGAGTAGTTTTAATTGTGTTTATCGTTATAAAATGAGTAATCAATTCATTAATCAATTCCCCGAAAATACATTTTTTAATTTTAAATATCATAATTTATACGCTTATTTTTCAAAAAATAAATTTTTGTACTTTGGTGACTATATAAAAAAACTGGCTTAACGGTGTTGTTAAGCCAGTTTTTGAGCTGTGTAATAAAATTGTTTAAATAGTGTACTATTTACAATTAGTGAGGGGTGTTAATGGCCTCCTTCAGCCTCTATTTCATCAATATTGATTCCTTGTTTTGTTAATATTCCCTTAACAAATATCGCAAAGAAAACAACATAACAGAATCCGATTAATGGTAGAATATACGAGTTATGGATACCGATAATATCCGCTAATTTTCCTTGTATCGGAGGAAGAACACCACCACCAAGAATCATCATCACAAGAAATGCCGAACCTTGAGCGGTATATTTTCCTAAACCTACAATGGACAAACTGAAAATTGAGGACCACATAATTGAACATGCAAGACCGCCTGATAAGAAAGCATAGATTGCAATAGTACCCGATGAGAATAGGCCAATTAACATCGCAATGATTCCAAATAATCCAAAAATAATCAATGTACGAGCAGGTTTTTCTTTACTTAGGTAGAATGCTACAATTTGAAGAATAATACATATGACGTAATAATACAGATGTGACATCTCAAATCCTGCAAGCGTATTGACGCCGATGATAATGGAGAATGCAATCAGAGGAACGATAATCAATAATCCATTTTTAGTTGATTTACTCAAGTTAAATGCTGTAATAGCACCAGCCCAACGACCGATCATCATACTTCCCCAATACATGGATACATAAGGTGTAATTTGAGATGATTGCAAATGACCAAATTCCTTCAATGTTAATAATTCGCCGAGGTTACTACCGATTGCGACTTCGATACCGACATAGATAAAAAGCGCGAGCATACCCAAAGCCAATTGTGGATATTTCATCGCACCCCAACCTTCTGGATTTTTTTGCGCGCTCTTATTGGAGAACAATAAACCACCGATCACAACGACCAATGCTCCTGCCAACCATAACATGCGTTGCATTTCGAGTGGTTTGGCAACTTCTTTAATGTGCAGTTTGAGTTGATCGATCTGAACCTGATCTGTTAAACTTGAAACCTGTTTGTGTAACTGCTCTACCTGCAAGGCTAAGTCGCTCTTATAGCTTAAAAACACTGGCGTGAACATACCAAAAAGGAGGATGGTCATAATGATCAAGGTACGTAAAGCTTTATTCGCTTTTTCCATTGGCTCATCACTAATTCCAGCAGGAACTTTTTTACTGAAATTAAATAATGCTGCAGCCAACAGGAACAATAGACCAACACCTATATAAAGATAAACAACCTTGTTTAGCGGAAGGTTGGCGATCTCGGAGTCAGAAATAGGCTCAAAAGTTCCGAATAAGGAAAACCCGATAACAAGAGGGCCTATTGTTGTACCAAATGAGTTGATACCACCGCCTAGGTTCACACGGGAAGCACCCGTTTTTGGATCGCCCAATAAAACGGCAAATGGATTTGCTGCAGTCTGTTGTAATGAAAAACCAAGGGCTACAACGAATAGTCCCAACAACATACCAACATATAAGTTTACTTCGACAGCAACAATCATGGCTGCGGCACCCAAGGCCGAGAAAAGTAAACCGTAAACTATACTCTTTTTATATCCCCATTTTCCAACCAGGTCCTTTCCCCCGATTGAACTGAATATAAATAGTAACAATGCACCAATATAATAGGCTGTATAAAAAGCAAAGTCTATTAACTGGGATTGAAACTGGTCTAAATGAAAGTAATTTTTGCAGAACGGTATAAAAACACTGTTCCCTGCCGCAATGAACCCCCAAAAGAAAAACACAATAATCAATGTGTAGAGTGCGGGGTAATTGGTTTTAGTTTGTTGCTGTTCCATATAAGGGATCTAAAAACTTAAATTTTGAAAGGTACGAACTTATGAAAAAAAATATAAAATTCAATCTAAAAATGTTGTTAAATCGTTTTACTAGCTACAATAGTAAATATTTTTTTTGAAATATTTTGAAATAACAAAATTTGTTTTTTTCTTTGTCTAGGTTCTCAATATTTAATCCACTTCGGGTTTAAAAGAAATCATTAAGTTCTTCATCTCACTTAATCATGGAAAATTGTTTAAGTGTGTAATCAGAATTCAGAAAAAAGCTCAAAAAAAAATCCAAAAATCATACACAACACATTAATGGATATTAACGAATTAAACGCTAAACTCGTATCGGAATTGCGCGAGATTGCTAAGTTGATCGGTATCGCAGATGCTGATAAATTGCGTAAACAAGAATTAATCGAAAGAATTAGCAATACTGGTGGGGAAGAGGAAGCAGCACCAGCGCCAGCTGAAAAAGCAGCTAAAGTAGAGGAAGATAATCAGGAACATGCTGAGCGTACACGTAAACGTGTGCGGACCGTAAAAACTGCGGAACCTGTCACGGTAAGAAAACGTGAAGTTTCTGAGCATGACGAAGCCCCGGTTGCAACCGAAGATACACCAGCAGCAGATAAAGGCCCCCAACCTGAAAAAGCAACACAAACTCCTAAAGCAGAAAACACTTCTTCAAGTACAGATTTCGATAATGTGATCGTTAATGAGGGTGTATTGGAGATCATGCCTGATGGTTATGGCTTCTTACGTTCATCAGATTATAACTATCTGACTTCTCCTGATGATATTTATGTATCACAATCTCAGATCAAATTATTTGGTTTGAAAACGGGAGATACGGTACGTGGTTGTATCCGTCCGCCTAAAGAGGGTGAAAAATACTTCCCTCTGGTACGGGTTGAGGCTATCAATGGACAAAATCCGGCTGAGGTACGCGATCGTGTGCCATTTGATTATTTGACACCATTATTCCCTGATGAGCGTTTAAATTTAGATATGGGTGTTGGAAATTACTCTACACGTATCATGGATTTATTTACGCCTATAGGTAAAGGTCAACGTGGATTAATCGTTGCTCAACCGAAAACGGGTAAAACAAACTTGTTGAAAGAGGTTGCAAATGCTATTGCAAAAAATCACCCAGAAGTTTATTTGATTATCTTATTAATCGATGAGCGCCCTGAGGAGGTTACTGATATGGCGAGAAGTGTACGCGCGGAAGTTGTTTCTTCGACATTTGATGAGCCGGCTGACCGTCACGTTAAAATTGCAAACATCGTGCTTGAGAAAGCTAAACGTATGGTAGAATGTGGACATGACGTCGTTATCTTGTTAGACTCGATTACAAGATTGGCACGTGCCTATAACACAGTGGCGCCTGCGTCAGGTAAAATTTTGTCAGGTGGTGTGGATGCGAATGCTTTACACAAACCAAAACGTTTCTTTGGTGCTGCCCGGAATATTGAAAATGGTGGTTCATTGACGATCTTAGCAACAGCATTGACAGATACAGGTTCTAAAATGGACGAAGTTATCTTTGAGGAATTCAAAGGTACAGGTAATATGGAATTACAGTTGGATCGTAAGTTGGCAAACAAACGAATTTTCCCTGCGATCGATATCACCGCATCGAGTACACGTCGTGATGATCTATTGACTGACAAAGAAACATTACAACGTATTTGGGTACTTCGTAACCACTTATCGGATATGAATTCTACAGAGGCCATGGAATTTTTACAAGGTCAATTGCGTGGAACTAAATCAAATGAAGAATTTTTGATCAGTATGAATGGGTAATCCCATCAAATTTTGATATTTTAGCCATCATTTTTAATCAAATGATGGCTTTTTTTATAAAATAGATCCTGTACATGAAAAAACATATCCCAAATCTGCTGACTTGTCTAAATTTATTTAGTGGCTGTATCGCTGTATTGATGGCATTGCAATGCAATATTCAAGTTGTCACTATTTGCGTATTTGCTTCCGGGATATTCGATTTTTTTGACGGAATGGTAGCGAGACTACTTCATGTTAAATCGCCAATAGGAAAGGAGCTGGATTCGTTGGCTGATATGGTCAGTTTTGGTTTTTTACCTGGGACAATCATGTTTACCTTGTTGACAAAGGTATTTCCTGATGGTTCTCTGTTACCTTATTTAGGGTTTATCATTACTGTTTTCTCGGCTTTACGTTTAGCAAAGTTCAACCTGGATGAGCGCCAAACTTCGGATTTCATTGGTTTGAATACGCCAATGAATACATTTTATGTGCTTTCTCTACCTTATATCGCAGACAAATACCCACAATTGGTTTTAAATCCGATTGTATTAATCGGTAGTGTTCTTTTAACCAGTTATCTTTTGGTAAGTGAAATTAGGTTGTTTTCGATGAAATTTAGTTCGATGGATTGGAAAACGAATAAATTTCGCTTCATATTTTTGATCCTGACGCTGATCTTGTTTATTGTTGGTCAATTTATGGCTTTACCGATTATTTTAATTTTATATTTCCTATTATCAGCATTGCATTTTAATAAAAAAAACGATCTGGTTTAGATCGTTTTTTCATATTGTTCCAATTCAAATAGAAGCTCTTTCATTTCAATATCGATAACACCAAAAGTGGCCCGAAGGCTGTCAAGAGATGCTTCGTTCTTTGAATTGGTCTCTAATTCCTCAAATTTTTCTTTTAAGTGAAAGGCACCGATATAGTCCATTGTCGGTTTGATGTGATGGGCTGTATCACCAATCTTTTGAAGATCACCTTCAACCAGCGCTTGTCGGAGCTTGTCGAGATCTACAGGTGTTTGAATAAGATACATGGATACAAATTGTTTGATTAATTCGTGGCTGTCAAACATGTTTTGGTTGATCAGTTCAATATCGATATGGTTCATCGTCGCTAATTTTCTTTACAGGTAAGTCGTCTTTGCATTTATTCAATAAATATACGTTATTTTTTTTGTAAACGGGATGGATATAGGCTGGTGCTATTTCCACTAAAGGCTCCAGTGTAAACCTGCGATCAGCAATAAAAGGGTGTGGAATCTGCAACGATGGCAGATCGATAATTTCCTGGTTAAAGTAGAGTATATCAATATCAATGACTCTTTCACCCCATTTTTTTATACGGATACGTCCTAATTCCTGTTCGATGTGTTGTGTCAGGTTTAAGCATGCTAAAGGCTGTAACCGGGATGCCACTAAAACGACCTGATTTAAAAAGGGCGGTTGGTCTTCAACTCCCCAGGCCGCTGTTTCATAGATCGAAGAAGCTTCAATAATTGCTCCAACATGTGTTTCAAGTTGTTTTCTCGCTAGATCAAGCTGTTGAAAACGATCCCCAAGGTTAGTGCCCAATAGTATATAAATCTGATTCATGATGCTAAATTAAGATTTTGTGAAACTTAGTTGTTTGAATTTCGGCTATTTTTTGGATTTAGTGTATTAATGGTCTATGGATATGTAAATTTCTTTCAGGCTATGAGCCTTAATTTCGCGAATAAAATGTGGGGTAGATGAAATAAAAGACTGGGTGAATAAAAAATATTGCATTACCTTTAGTGAAAATAAGTCTTTTCACAGGAAGATCGATTATGGATCGGATTTAATTACAAAATATGAAATCATTTTTTAAGTACGTACTGGCAACAATTACGGGGATTGTGATCTCTTTTGTTGTGTTGTTTATTGTTTTGATGGGGATTATTGGGGCCATCATCAGCTCGGCATCCTCGGATCAGGAGATTGTTGTTAAAAGCAACTCGGTTTTATACCTATCCTTTGATTATGATATTTCAGAGAGAAGCGAAGCGAATCCTTTGGGTAGTCTCAATCTTCCAGGTTATTCCACTAAAAATATTGGTCTAGACGATATTTTGGCGAGGATCAAGTATGCGGCGACGGATGGGAATATTAAAGGGATCTATTTAGATGCTAGTCATATCGGAGTTGGCTTTGCAAGTTTAAAGGAAGTGAGAGACGAACTTTTGGCTTTTAAGAAAACCGGGAA
The DNA here is from genome assembly GCF_002440385.1 of Sphingobacterium sp. UBA6317. NCBI lineage: Bacteria > Pseudomonadati > Bacteroidota > Sphingobacteriia > Sphingobacteriales > Sphingobacteriaceae > Sphingobacterium > Sphingobacterium sp. UBA6317. The sequence goes on from NZ_DJTD01000016.1 coordinate 10,840, forward strand.
ATTTGTTGTTGCTTATAATGCGGGGTATGACCAAAAGGCCTATTATGTAGCGAGCACCGCCGATAAGGTGTACGTTAATCCGCAAGGGACGATTGATTTTAAAGGTTTGGCAAGTTCTACGATGTTCTATAAAGACCTTTTGGACAAGGTTGGGGTGGAGATGCAAATTGTGAAGGTAGGTACATTTAAAAGTGCTGTTGAGCCTTTCTTTTTAAATAAAATGAGTGATCCCAATCGCTTGCAGGTAACATCATATTTGGGAAGTATATACAGTACCTTTATTAATGAAATAGCAGCGAGCAGAAATATTGCTGCCGATTCATTACGGGCTATTGCGAATGACTATCGTGTCCGGGATGCGGACGACGCGGTAAAATATAAGCTTGCAGATGCCAAGTTGTATAAAGACGAACTTTTATCGGATTTGAGAAAACGTTTGAAAATTTCGGAAAAGGATGAGATATCGTTTGTTTCCCTGTTGGATTATAATAAAAAGTTAAAAGATGATGCGAGCGGATCTGAAGTCGCGGTTCTTTATGCTGCCGGAGAAATTGTTGATGGTGAAGGAACAGGACCAGGTCAAATCGGTGGTGATAAATTCTCCCGCGAACTACGAAAATTAAGAGAAGATGATGCTGTTAAAGCTGTTGTTTTGCGTGTGAATTCACCAGGAGGATCTGCTTTAGCGTCCGATATTATTTGGCGGGAGGTTATTTTGACCAAGAAAGTGAAACCCGTAATCGTGTCGATGGGAGATTTAGCTGCATCAGGTGGGTATTATATCTCGGCGGCAGCAGATTCGATATTTGCTGAACCAACTACAATTACAGGATCTATTGGTGTATTTGGTGTGATTCCTAATTTCCAAAATCTGATGAACAATAAAATTGGAGTGCATTATGATGGTGTAAAGACGGGTAAGTTTGCTGATTTGATGACTTCTTTCGATCGGCCGTTGACAGCAGAAGAAAGGGATATCATCCAGCGGGAAGTGGATAAAGTATATGGTACATTTACTAAAGTTGTTGCAGACGGCCGTAAATTATCCATTGCTGATGTAGATAGTATTGGGCAGGGAAGAGTTTGGACCGGTGCGCAAGGTGTGAATAATAAATTGGTTGACCGTCTCGGAAACTTGGATGCCGCTATTCAGGCTGCCGCAAAAAAGGCCAATCTGAATAAATATAAAGTGTCCCAATATCCGGAGAAAGAAGATCCTTTTACCTCGATATTAAATAATTCAAAAGAAAAAGTCCAAGTTTGGATTGCAAAAGAGCAAATGGGCGAATATTATCGTTATTTTGATGTCGTGAGAAAAGCTACAGCACAGACGGGGGTGCAGGCGAGAATGCCTTATAGCGTTGAGATTCACTAGTAATTGATTCGTAAAGGAAGTCCAATCGTGGTATGGTTGTAGGTGATTATAATTTATAACGATGCCGGTAATTCTTACGTTGCGTGCGGAGAAGTTCGATCCAATGTACGGATTGCCATGAATAAATAATTATTTCTAATGAAAGCAAATGCTTTTTTTTATATTTAGCTGTTCGTTTGACAAAACGACCTAATCCCAAATCAATAAAGTTACAGAATGAAAACAGTAGACGATTTAAATTTTGCAGGTAAAAAAGCCTTGGTACGTGTGGATTTCAACGTGCCTTTGGATGAAAATTTCAATATTACGGATGATAATCGTATCCAGGGAGCGGCTCCAACAATAAAGAAGATCTTGAACGATGGTGGAAGCGTGATATTGATGTCCCATTTAGGAAGGCCAAAAGATGGTCCTACTGATAAGTATTCATTAAAACATATTGTTGCTCATCTTTCACAGGTTTTAGGTACTGATGTTCAGTTTGCCAATGATTGTATCGGTACAGAGGCCGTAGAAAAAGCGGCAGCTTTACAAGCTGGTCAGGTTTTATTGCTAGAAAACCTTCGCTTCTATAAAGAAGAAGAAAAAGGAGATGTTGAATTTGCTGAGAAGTTGTCAAAATTAGGCGATATCTATGTGAACGATGCTTTCGGTACAGCCCACAGAGCTCATGCTTCGACAGCAATTGTTGCGCAATTTTTTCCAGGAGCTAAATATAGCGGTTACTTGATGGCTGCAGAAGTCGGAAATGCAGAAAAAGTATTAAACAATCCGGTTAGACCATTTACGGCTATCATGGGTGGAGCAAAAGTTTCTGATAAAATTCAGTTAATTGAGGCCTTATTGGATAAAGTTGACAACCTTTTAATTGGTGGAGGTATGGCTTATACGTTCATCAAAGCTAGAGGGGGTGAAATTGGTCAATCATTGGTTGAAATCGATAAACTTGATTTAGCGAATGAGTTGGTGAAAAAAGCGAAGGAAAAAGGTGTAAACTTGGTTATTCCTACGGATGCTCAGATTGCAGATGCATTTTCCAACGATGCCAATGTATATGATGGACCAAATGATCAAATTCCTGCAGATTTGCAAGGTCTGGATATTGGTCAGGAGTCTGCAGCAAATTTCGCTGCGATCATCAAAAATTCTAAAACAGTTCTTTGGAACGGTCCAATGGGTGTTTTTGAATTTGATACCTTTGCAAAGGGTACCAAAGCTGTAGCTGATGCTGTTGTGGAAGCAACGAAGAATGGGGCATTCTCTTTAATAGGAGGTGGTGATTCTGCTGCTGCGGTAAGTAAATTTGGTATGACTGAAGATGTAAGTTACGTCAGTACAGGTGGTGGTGCGCTTTTGGAATACATGGAAGGAAAAGTTCTTCCAGGGGTGAAGGCACTTGAAGATTAATATAAATCAAAATCTTTAGAAAGGGACAACATAGGTTGTCCCTTTTTTATAAAAAAAAGATTAGTAAAAAGCAAAAATAAGCAAAACGATTAAACCCGTTGCTATACAATGCTTTATAAAACAGTAGTCTTAGTTTGGAACTCGGTGTCTGATAGGTTTTGGGCTTGAAAACACAAGGTTAGGTTACTAATTCGTTACCGATTGATAAAGGTAACTACATAGCTTAACTGTTTATATTTCAGTCTTTTGCACCCTTTTTTACATTCCCTTGTAACTCAATGTAATTTAATTTTAAACATTAAACATTTGAGTTATGGAACAGACAAAAAAGTCCACGTTCAAACTGCTTTTCTACCTGAAAAAGAACGAACTGAAAAAGAACGGTAATGCACCGATTATGGCACGTATTACCATTGATGGAACAGCTAAAACTTTGGGAACAAAGTTAGAAATTAACCCGAAAAATTGGGATTTAAAATACGGAAGAGTTGAGGGCAAGAGTGCCACCGCTTTGAACATTAACCAAAAGCTGGATAACGTACGGGGTCGTATCGACAAGATTTACGAAGATATGCTGAAGCACGAGGGTTTTGCGACCGCACAGAAAGTAAAGCTCTCGTTTTTGGGTGTTGGTGTAATGGACGATGCCGTACTAAAAGTCTTTAAAGACCAAAATGAAGACTTTGAAAAAATGGTCGCTAAGGGAAAACGCTCTCAAAGCACGTATAGCAAATACAACACTGTTTACAACCATCTTAGCGAATTTATAAGGGAGCGTTACCATCGGGACGATATGGCTTTCCGGGAACTCACTTCTGATTTTATTCGTGAGTTTGATTTCTTTCTTCGCATTGATAAGGAATGTACCCATAATACGGTTTGGGTTTACACAATGCCAGTTATTGCTTTGGCAGAATTGGCTATTAAAAAAGGCTTGATACGGGATAATCCTTTTGAGGATTATGAAATCAGTATGGAAGAAACCGACCGCAGCTACCTTTTAAAAGAGGATGTAGAAACCTTAATGCTCCTGAAACCATCTAAGCCTCGATATGAACTTGTAAAAGACCTTTTTATTTTCAGTTGCTTCACAGGGCTTTCTTACATAGACATTAAGAAACTGAAATGGAGCAATATCCAGTCTTTCTTTGATGGACACCAATGGATAATCAGCAGGAGAAAGAAATCAGATGTTGCCTCCAACGTCCGTCTTTTGGAAATCCCCAAACGCATCATTGAGAAATATCGTGGAGCTACAAGAAATGATTTTGTATTCCCAATGCCATCCAATGCGACTTGCAACACGCATATAGGTAAACTTATTGAGGAAGCGGGTATTGTTACAGAACAGAAAGTTACATTCCACACCGCCCGTCATACATTCGCCACAATGTTTTTGACCGAGGGTGTTCCGCTTGAAAGCCTTAGCAAAATGATGGGTCATAAGAATATTTCCACTACACAGATTTATGCTAAGATTACCAGCCAAAAAATCAGTAAGGATATGGATTTGGTTTCGCCTAAATTTAAGGCAATGGAAGATGCGTTTATTATTAAAATGGAACGGGAAGAAATAGCATTATTGAATGAACATACAAACGCAGATAAAATTTACAATACCGAAGAAATTATGGTTTAAAAATTAGTGCATTCTTTACTTATCAGATTGAAGCAGGATTTAACTATCCTGCTTTTTTTATGCCCTTACTTTTCGATTATTCCAACCTCTATTTCAGGCTCTCATAGCCTGGTCATTTATTCCATAAAAATTAGAACAGAATATTTCCACAATCAACCGGTAAAAAGGCAGCTAAGTTATAGCGGGCAGCCACCGCACACACCCACCAATAAAAAAAATGAATGAACGGTTTCCCCCTAAAGGAACCCCCATTAAATCATTTTTTTTCTTGGTTTTCGCTATTGCCCGCTTGGATTATCTGCTTTCTTTTTTCCGGTTTTTCTTTTGGAAAAAATTATGCGAAGCGAAGCGGAGCAAACCACAACAGGAAGCAGGAAACGAGAAAAGCGAACGTAACAAAATGTAAAACTTTTAAAACAGGACGATTATGAACATTATCGGAAGACTGACAAAAAATGCGGAAGTACGCACATTGTCGAACGAAAAACAGGTAGTAAACTTTTCAGTAGCGACCAATGAAAGCTACAAAAACAAGCAAGGTGAACGAATAGAGCAAACAACCTATTTCGATTGTGCCTATTGGATTTCTGCAAACGTGGCAAGCCTACTCACAAAAGGCACTTTGGTAGAACTCACAGGCAGAATAAGCACAAGGGCGTGGATAGGCAAAAACGGCGAAGCACATTCGGGGCTGAACTTTCATACCTCTCAAATCAAACTGCACGGAGGTAGTAAGAGAGCCGAAACCATACAGGCTACTGCACAAGCCGAGAACAACAGCTTTACTGCACAGGGAGCAGATGACGACCTCCCATTCTAACAACGAGTATTCAATCATTTTTTAAACATCAAATTTTAAGCATTATGGCACATAATATCAATTTCAACGAGAGAACAGGACGTTATTCATTTTTTAGCGTACAACAAAAAGCGTGGCACGGTTTAGGTCAAATCGTAGAACAATACCCGACAAGTGAGGAAGCAATCAAATACGCAGGGTTAGATTACGAAGTCGTAAAATCCCCACTATTTACCAAAGGTTCGGGCATTATCGAAACCACCAACGGCATAGAGATAGACAGTAGCGAATTAGAAGTACCTAACTATTTCGCCAACATACGCACCGATAACAATGCAGTATTGGGCGTAGTCGGTAAGGATTACCATATCGTACAAAACCGTGAAGCCTTTAATTTCTTTGATGCCATTGTAGGCGGTGGCGAGGGCATTCTGTACGAAACCGCAGGAGCGTTAGGCAACGGAGAACGTGTTTTTATCACAGCCAAATTGCCCGACTATATCCGTGTAGGCAATGGCGATGATGTTACGGAAAAGTACATTTTCCTAACCACTTCGCACGATGGTAGCGGAAGTATCACAGCCGCATTTACGCCTATCCGTATTGTATGCCAAAACACGCTGAATGCTTCGTTACGCAGTATGACCAATGTAGTCCGTATCAAGCACACTTCGGGAGCAAAACAACGTATCGAGAACGCTCACAAGATTATGGGACTTGCCAACACATTGAGCAACCAATTAGAGGGCATTTTCAACGAATGGGCAAAAGTAAAGGTAACAGACCGAGAAGTAAGAAAGCTAATACAGTTGGCACTTTGCCCAAATAAGGAAACGCTTGACCTAATCAAAAAAGGTGCGGAAGATGAAATTTCCACCGTGTTCAAAAATGTCGTTGAGGATGCTTTTGCGTATGCTATGATAAGCGACACCCAACAAATGGACACTACCAAAGGTACGTTGTTCGGAGCGTACAATTCTGTGACAGGCTACTATCAGAATGTAAGGAGTTACAAGAATGACGAAGCCAAGTTGCAGAGCATTGTATTGGGTGGTACTGCCCAACTCAAATCGCAGAAAGCATTTGAACTATGTACTGCATTTGCTCTGGACGGTGCGGAAATCCTAAACCTTAATTAGATAACCACAGGCTACCGCCTTAATCGGTGGTAGCCTATTATAAACAACAGCTATGACAATGGAAACCTATAAAGCAACGCTGAAACACGACACAGGCAAAGTAACGCTGACAGTAGTATCACTTAGCGGAAAGCAGAGAGCAATACAGCAGATAACAGCCGTAGAGGGTTGTCCCGAATGTGCCATTGTGGATATAGTAAAGATTGATAACGATACAAAACAGCAGAATATGAAAGCAAAAACCATAGACGAAGCCAAAAGTATGGCTAAAGAAAAAAGCCTTGAAACGCAATACAGGGATGAAGCTATATACATCATCTATTGCAACAGAACAGAGTATTTCTATGTAGATACCGACAGCCTAATACGGCTTTGGGAACGGCTTATAGGCTACTATGAAAATGGAAAATACACCGATGCTGAAACTAATTCATAACACTTAAAGCAGATACAATGGAAACGACAGCAATAGCCACAAAGTTTGTACGCTACGATGTTCCCGAATTGGAAACCCTGCAAAATGCAAAGGTTTACCTACTAAGGGAAAAACTGAACAAAAGCGACAAGTTGAGCCGAGCAGAAAAAAATTGGCTTGCGGAAGCAGTAAACCGAAATGCCTACTTCAAAAGAGCCGTACCCCTTATGGGTTATCGCTTCGGGTTTGAGGATATTTTGAAAACCTATGTAGTGAAGCAGTACGGCAGTTGGGCAGAATACAACGCCCCCGACAAAACAAGCCTTAGAAGTATTGTTTACGGCAGGATTGACCAAATAGCGGAAATCACTAAATAAGAATTAGAACAGGTATGAAAATAACGGATTTGAACGGTTACGAAATTGAAGTAACCGACCTAAAAGAAGCTATCTGTATTGCCAAACGAAATACAGGGTATAGCCACGAGGACAAAAGTTTTTCAGACTTCGATAAAAGGCAAAATGCCTATTGGATGGACATATACGAGAAACTAAAAGCAATCAAAAAACGGTTAAACAACAATTAAAATCAAAGAACGATGAACACAAATTTTTTCAATCAGATACAGCAGTTGGACTTTACAGGAGTATTGCAACTGAACATTTCAAAAGGAATAGAAAGCAACCTAATCGTAACAGTATTGCTCAATAACGAACAATGCGGAGATAGTGCCAAAAACCTTATTCCCCCATTGACATTTAACGCCACACCCCAAGAGTTTGACGAGGGATTTTTTGAACAGATTACCACACCTATACAAAAGGTATCGGGCTTAATGGTGGATATGGAAAAATTCTTAAAGCAATTGGAAGAAGTTAAAAAGCAATCGGCAATCGAGAAAGAAAAAGCAGAAAAGGAGAAAAAGGAAAAAGAAGCCAAAGACAAGAAATTTAAAGATGCTATGGTAAAGGCTGACGAGTTGGAGAAAGAGGGCAAGTTCCGCGAAGCGTGGATGAAAGTACCCGATATAACGGAGTTTCCCGAAAAAGCGGACGAGATACGCAAACGCAAAACTTCATTGTCCGACAAGTTCGCAACACCGAGCCTTTTCGGAGCAATGGAAGAAGCTACACCCGAACCGCCAAAGGTGGAAGAAGTTACTGCCGATTATCCTATTGATGAAGCGGACGAGGAAGAATAAAAGTGTTAACCCCAAAATTAGAAAGTTATGTTATTAGCAACGCAATTAGAACGAGTTTTCATACTCAAAGACAAAGGACAGGACATCAGACTGACCGACCCAGAGCCACGTTGGAGCGTGGAAGCCGTAATGAATTTTTACGCCAATATGTACCCGATTTTGACAACGGCAAAAGCATCTGCACCACAGATAAAAGACGATGCGGTAGAGTACAAATTTGAGAGCGTAATGGGTACGAAAGGTTAAACCAAAATTTTAAAACGATGAATTATGCAACGCAACATCATATCGGGAACAATCAATATACCCGAACAGAAACGACAACAGCAGTTACACCGACAGTTGGGCGAGTTCGCAAATTGGCTACAAAGACCAAAGGACGCAAACCAAGTGCAGAAAGACAAGCAGAAATCCGTACCGATAGCAATGCTACCAATGGTATTCTAAAGTGTACGTTTCTGCCTAAACTGAAAACAGCACAATCCGTACAGGCTTGTCAGAAAACGGAGAGGGATTTTTACAAGTCCCTTTCCCGACTTGCCGAGCATTACAGCATTGAACCGATGCAAACCCAAGATTTTGAGTTTCCATACAATGTAGTATTATCTATGTGGGATATGGAAACCAAAGTAAAACGTACCAACATAAATTGGGACAGTTTCAAATTGGTACAGGATAGTAAGAAAACCTTTTTTGTAAGTGAGGAAAGGTATAATGTAGGTACAACCTTGTATTATATTCCTATTGCACCACTCTTTAAAATGCTCAAAGACCCGAAGCGTAAAAAGACCGCACAGCTACTTGTATCGGTATGCAGTTATCTGTACCATATTGCCGATGTGCCGTATTACAGGCAGGAAGACAGCTATTTGTATTGGTTGTATGAAACGCATAAAGATTGGGTAGAACAGGACGAGGAAACGGACGAAACAGAAACATATAGAAGTGAGTTGAGAAATGCCGAATATATTGGCGACAGGATAGAACAAAAGTTATTTAACCGAAGCAATCTAAAGATATTTGAACAGCGTTTGAACCGATTTAAAAGCCTTGACACGTTCGACAGGGAATGTTGGCAGGTAGCGTGTAATGCGTTTGCCCTTTGTACTGAATATCCGAAAGCAACTTTTTTTAGAAACGCACCATTGCCCGAAGAAGACCCTTATGACGATGATTACGAAACCGAAGCAATCGGAATGGAAAAGTACATTTCATTTATCGCAGATACCAAAGGTTGGCTATATGAAAGCCTTTCCGAAAGCATCAACAATGAGTTCAACGAATACGGAAAAATGGAAGAGCCGACCATTTGCAAAGCATTTGACGGCAGTAAAATAACACAAGGCAACCTTGATTTTGAAAATCGCCTGTTTGAATTGTTGGATGACCTTTCTTACTTATTATATAACTATAAAACAACAGAAAAATGAACACCGTAAACGACATAACCAAAGATTTCGGCACATTATACTATCCAAAATCCGCTTTGGTTTTCTATGAAACCAAAGGAACAGATACAGCAATGTACGTGGAGCATTTCGATATGGATAGCAACGGAACGCCTATCAATGCCCACCCATTGACCGTAAAAGAAGCCAACGTATTGGCAAAGGCGTTACAGACCGATGAAGAAAAGAACACAGCCTTTTTAAAGTCAAAGGGAATATTGCCTACAAACATTCTGCATATCAATCCAAATGCTGAAAAAGGTATAGTATTATGGTACACCAAAGCACAGCAAAGACAACTGTATTTTGTGGATAGTTTGGGCATATCCAACGGAATGGCACAAGTACCGCCAATGCTTTGGTTAGCGAGCAAAAGCAGTCTTACTGTATTTGCTTTGGCAAGCGACAGAAGACCCACCGAGAAAACGCCATTGCATTACGCACCTTTCTTCAATATCTACGAAAAGGGCAATGTATGTATGGGTACTGTTAGTATTGATATTAAAAATTCGGCTTCGGTTGAGGAATTTACACAGGCGTGGGAACATTATTTTTTTAATTCCTATTTCAGCCATTCATTATGCGAGAACCTCACGAAAAAAAACATTGTAAACCTTTGGAAAGACCTTATCAATACTGATAAACCTTTTCCGAAAGAAGTATTAAAAAAGAATAACAAAACCCTTAAAAATCTATTGTGATGAATACAGCAAAAACAGCAATCCATTTTACGGACAATTATCTGCTCAATCCGACAAACCCAATTTCGGTAAACCTTATCGGGGCAGGTGGCACAGGCTCAAAAGTATTGACCGCTTTAATGGAAATAAACGAGAGCTTGATAGCGTTGGGACACGCAGGGTTGCAAGTCCGCCTTTGGGATGATGATGTTATCACGAGTGCCAATTTAGGCAGACAGCGTTTTTTTGAAAGTGAAACAGGATTGTACAAATCGGTTGCATTGATAAACCGTATCAATCGTTGCATCGGTACAAATTGGAAAGCCGAAACGGTAAAATTTGAAAAGGACAAGTTTGGTAGAATACCCGAAAAAGCAAGGGCAATCATTACTATTACTTGTGTGGACAATGTACAGGCGAGGTTTGGCGTTGCTGAAATTCTTAAAGAAATAAGTTACCGCAGACACTACCAAGATGAGCCGAAATATTGGTTGGATTTTGGCAACAGCCAAGATACAGGACAAGTGCTACTATCTACTATCGGAGAGATAAAGCAACCCAATTCAGAGAAATACCAAACGGTGGCAAGCCTGCCATTTGTTACCGATGAATTTGGCGAATTGCTGAAGCAATCCGAACAAGAGGATAACACGCCAAGTTGCTCCCTTGCCGAAGCGTTGGAACACCAGGACTTGTTTATCAATTCCTCATTAACCCAAATGGGTTGTTCTTTGCTGTGGAACTTATTTCGCAGGGGAATGACTGAATACAAAGGATTTTTTCACAATCTGAAAGATTTCCGCACCCACCCGATAAAAGTCGCCTGACCCGAAAAGTCGGGCGGCAAAAAGACAGATCCTCCCGATGGTCGGGACAGTCTTTTTGCATCAAATCGGTGCAACCCCTTTGTCAAAATGCACCGCTACACAATTTCCTTTCTCTACCTTTTACCAAACAGGTTGCGACATTATTGTGTGGGATATTCATTATCCCAATGATTAGGTATGCAATGACTTCTTTTCTTTTCACATAAGCGACCAAAGAAAAGAAGCAAAAGAACGCCGCTTGATTAGAACAGATATTTTATACTATTATAATCGGAACGTTACTTATTACTGAAATATTCCTGTGCAATTTCCGCTACTCCCACACTAAAATATCTACCGCCATTGGTAACAACATCAATAGCTTTTTTAAAATCGTCCGTATCGCTACCAATGAGCAAATAACCTGTAAAACCAATTTCCAAAAGAGGTTTTACGGCTTTTTCTGCATCAATATCATTATGTGCAATCAGGTTAATGGTTGGATATTGTGTTCTCAATTCTTGAAGCTGTGCCAGCACATTCTTATTGTAAAAATCAAGGTCAATAATACAAATGTTGGGAAGTGTTTTTAATGCTGGTAATTGAGATAGTCCGTCTTCAATGTTTTCAGAACGGAACAATACTTCAATTCCTGAAGCAACGAGGTCGTTGCAGGTCAAATCCAAAATCGGGCTTTTATCATTGATAAAGGCGAGGGCAATTTTTTGTTGTGCTGTACCAGTTTCCATATCATTACTTTTTTGAGTTGATGTAGCCCTGCACAAAAAAAAGAAGCGCAGGCAACCACACTTACCGATACTGAGGCACTGGTACGCCTTAATCCCCGAATAAGCGAGCGCCCACGCCTATGACGTGAGCGTTCTTACTTATTGTCTTGGGGATACAAAAAATTACCAGTTTTCAGTACCAAGACCTAAAGCAAAAACACTTTAAGTATTGTTATATTTTACATAGCAAATATACTAAAGTCCTTCCGTTGAAACATAGTCAGAACCAAATTAATTAGAAGCAATGTCTGTCATTGGTTATATAGTTCTGTTCTAAGACGGTCAGAATATCCGTTTCCTTATAAATAATCTTACCCCCAATTTGTATATACGGCAGGATATTATCGTCACGGTATTGCTGTAAAGTCCGTTTACTGATATGTAACAGCCTACACACATCTTCGCCCGACAAGTATATTTCTCCGTTCATTACAGGACGGTAATTTTTTAATATTTCTTCAATACGGTTTCTCAACTGCATTATCATTTCCTGATGGGCGATGATTTCTTCCGTTTCATTCGTCAGTAAATCCATTGTCGTTGGTATTGTACGGCTGTCCGGCTTCGAGTAAAGCCTGTACGTCCGAGCGTTTATAATAATTCTTGCGGTTCAGTTTGGAATATGGTAATAAGCCTTTGTCCTTGTAGGTCTGCAAAGTCCGTTTGGTAATGTTCATCATCAAACACACTTCCTGGTTATCGAGCCATTGCTCCTCTTTGAAAATCGGGGTATATTTTCGTGTGGCATTTTCGGTCATTTCCAAAAGTTCCCTTAGGTCATTCTTCATTCCGTCCAATGCGGTTTTTTGTATTGCAATAACTTCCATTGTTTGCTCATTTTTTCTGTGGAAGTCGAATTTATAAAGGCTTATTGCAGGATTGGGAAAGGTTGCATTGATTGGCGTTGAAAGGCAGTGTTTGGCTTTTTACTTTTGCCATAAACGAAAAATCGGATAACCTTTTGAGCTATCCGATTTTTTTTATTTAAGCCCCGTTTTATAAGTGTTATCAAGTTTGTTGTGAATAATTGTTGCTACAACCAAAACTTCTGTCATTTGTGAAAGTTGGGTATCTTCCAATATTTTGGGGTTGTGTGCTTTTGGATTTCTGTACATAGAAAAAAATCCTTTGCAGAAATTTCCAAAACCTTTGTGTTCACTTTCTTCGCTTTGATTTTTCAGAGTATTGAAAGCAAGCATAGGTCTTTTGTCCTTTCCCAACGCAAAACAATCATCAACTAAATCTGCTCCGTCTGAAGTATAGCCACTTTTTTGCCTAAGCCTCTCTGCTACACTTTTCGTAATTTCAAGTATAGCGTGAAAATAATTTTCCTTTAACCATTCAGCTTCACAATAAGGCAAAATTTCTGAATGAACTCCAATTCCGTGTACTTTTTCTTTGATTTTTAGTGACCTGCTTTTTGCTTCCGAAATAGTTTTCGCCTTATCAACTTGTCGGGGCTGTCCACTTTTATCAATTTCTATCCCTTCATAAACAAGTTTCTCATTGATAGTTGTTCTATCTTTTTCAAATTCATCTTCGGAATTATATCTTTTAGGATTTAATAATCTAACAACAAATGCCAATACATTATTTCCACATCTGTCTTGTGCTTGTCTTTCTTTTAAAGCATAAAACAATCTGTCTGTTTTATTTGTGCCATATTGAGATTGAGAAATACCAGCACCTGATAAATGTTCTGTAATTTTCGTATGTGTCAGTATATTTGATATAATATCAGATATATTTCGTAGGGTTATGTCATCAAAGGATTTTGTCATTTTATAATTTTCCTCTTTATTATGAATACTAAATCATATAATCTAAATTTCCATAAAAATACTTATTTCGAGTTAGGTATCTCCACTTGTTGCTTCTCTTTGTCCTTTTTCATTTGGCTATAAGTCCATATACAGACAATACCGAGAATTATCAAAGCGTATGCAATCCATTTGCCGACACGTTCTATAAAACGGGTAAATACAGATGCTTCAAAACTCGAAAATCCCTCTGCACCCATGGCATTACGTCTGTAAAATTTCCTGCGGCTTATCCAGTAGATAAGACCTATACCGATAACAAGCGGAATAATCCCCATTACCAATTGAGAAGTAACTGCATCCATATAGTCAAAATTATATCAAGTAAATTTAAACAAAAACATCCTTGGTCGAAAACCAAAAGCAAAAACCGACGTGTAAAGTCGGTTTTGATTTTATCAAAGTTGTTGTTCTTAATCACTACTATTGAACTGAAAGCTCACTTGCTTTTCATTCCCGAAGCTGTCCGAGATCCAAACCTCAAAGGACTGTGAAGCAGCAGATGTGGATGTGTAATACAACCGGAACTGTTCCGTAGGCAATTGATACAGGTTATTAGGTAAGTAAGGCGGTTCATCATAATACTGCAATGTTCCTGTGCCATCAAACTGGAAGTAACGGAGAAAATATTGTGTATTGCTGTAATTGCCGTTTCGTTGTATTGTTATTCTGATTTCTACTGTCTGCCCATTGGCAACATCTTTGGGTACAGGCATCACGTTTACCTCGAAAGGAAAATCGTTTTGTATTTCGAGTTCATCGTCTTTGCTACAAGATACCAAAGAAGCCGAAGCTGTGAGGATTGCCAGCATTACATATATCGGCAGTAATCCTATTCTGAATTTATTGAATATTGCTATCATCATTTTACATTTTAAAAATTAAACCTTAATCCCACGCCTGCGGACGGTCGGAATTGTTCCAAGTCTGTACCCCACAAAACCTTTGTACGCCCTTGCAGGACTAACACAAAACGGTCGGACAGGTACATTTCAAATGTGAGCCGTCCGCCTGCTCCGTAAACAAAATTGTCTTCGCTCAGTATTTTCGCTCCGTCATACAACATCGTTTCACCCCGGTTGATGCTTTCGTAACCGACTACGCCTGTTATTCCAAAGTTCAGTGTGATATTCTTACGGGCATCACCCAACAGGAAGAAACTGTAACCACCCTCTGCGGAATAGGTTTCCTGTGGAATGCGGAGGTCTTTATAGTCGTGGTATTGATGCGTGTATTCCAATGCCCACAGCTGGTAATTGCCGTTCTTACCGTTTACAGTCATACCAAGGCTGATGTAATAATCATTCCCGATTTTATCATCGGACAATACACCTGCACTTATTTCTAATCCTTTTTGTTTAGGCAGCATTCGTTGTGCCTGTGTGACCGTGATGGCCATAAAGATGAGCATCACGGTATAGATATACTTTTTCATATTATTTACTTTAAAAGGTTATTAAAATTTCAGGTGCATATCGTTAATCAAACGAGCCTTGATTAAATCTGAATTTTCCACCTGAAGTGTTTGATGACGACCACCGTTCTTCTCGAAAATCTCAATCAACAGTACCTTATCGTCAGCAATAGTAAATTGGTCTAACAGAAAAACATTTTGTTCCGTAGATTTTCCGTTTATACTATCATCCAATGGTTTATAAGTCCTTAACGGCATCATCGAACGCTCCTGTACTACGGTGCGTTTCGCTACTTTCTTATCCACCACTTTGAAATTGATAAAATCAATCTCAAACGGTACATTGGTACGGTTTCTCAATTCCGTATGGAAATAGTATTTGCCGTTATGTATGTAAATCCCTTTGAGGATAAACTGGATACCGAAGCTTTTAGCTCCGATATGCTTTACTATGCGTTTGTCCTTTTTGTAGATGGTTTCCAAAAGTAAGCCAGCCAATGAGGGGGAATTATTACCCAATTCTTCAAAAAGCACATCGTTACCGTTGGCTTTGTCCACCGCCTTTTGCATTGTGAGCAGGTCATAGCTCAACGCCTCCGGGTAGGAACTGTAATACACATTGAAACTGTAAAAACGCCCGTCATTTGTGATAACGGAAAAGTTGGTTTCGGTTTCAAAATCCCTTACCGATGCTTTTACACGCAATACATTTTCGGCATCTTCCGCTTTTCCTGCAATCAGGTATTCACTTCCCAAATCGACATAACGAATGGCAGTCGGGAAAATCAGGTGCGAAGTTTTATCATAGGTAATTTCCATTTTGTAGGGTTCTATCTTGCCCAAAGCAAGCGGAGTTCTTGCACTATCCTGTGCAAAAGAGGTCACGGCAAAGCCGACTGTAAGGGCAGCCGCCCAAAAGGTTTTAAAATGATTTTTCATTGTTTAAATTATTTGAGTTCAACATTATTTTTTCGATACGAGGAAGACCTGATGCCCTGCTTTCAGCGTAACTTTTGGCGTCCTTACTTTCTTGGCGAAATAACCCGAAATACCCTGCACCACGCCACGGCTTAAATCAGCAGCAACCTGTTGCCCGGCATTTTGTGTAAGCATCAGGCTAGTCCCTGATTGTTGGCTCATGTTGCCCGCCATTTCAGTAAGGGCGTTCATTTCCGGTGAGTATGGAACGTATAAACCTTGCTGTCCATCTAGATCGTAAATAGTAATATCTACGGGAATAATATTACCTTCTAATTCTATAGATGTAATTTTCAACTGCAAACGTCCGCCCTGAAATTTGCCGTTAGCAGTTACGATAGTTCCTTTGGGAATGGTACGCTGAGGAGTTTGGGCTGTTTCCAGCAATCGAAGTCTTACGCCTGTTTCACCAATAACAGTCTGTGTTTCGTGTACACTTGCTTTGATACTGTTTTTCGGTTGTACCACCTGCTCTGTAGAACCTGCTGTATAAAAACCTCGGTTACGGTTTTCGTTCCAATTGTCTAAAAACTCTGCATCAGAAGGCTCACGGTACAAGGCGGATACGGTGTTTTTTCTCGCAGTTTTAAACGCTACAAAATGCTCTTTTTGATTTGCAGTGGCAGTTCCTGACGTATTGTTGTTATTGGAAGGTACTCCTTCTGATGCATTCGTACTACCTTGTGGAAGATACTTCGCTGCCATCTGATAGGATTTTTCCATCAATGCAAGCTGGTCATCTATGGTTGCAGCTTTTGGTACATCTTTTTCAGCCAATTGATCTTTCAGTTCGTCCAATTGCCTGCGGAGTTCCATTGTTTCAGAATTATCGTCCTGATAAAACGAACCCAATGTACTTTGTGCATTGCGGTAACTGTTTAAGGTAGAATTTCCATATCTGCCGGAATTTCTTTCAGAACCATAACGATAGCTTTCCTCTTCTTCAGGTATATCTTCTTCCATACTCTGGGAACTGTCCGTATTCCAGTAATCCGAAAGCGTTGTCAGGGCATTTCGTTTTTCCTTATCCTTTTGTTCCAGCATTTCCTGTTCGTATGCCTTTTGCTTGTCCGACTGTAATCCTGCTTCGGTAGCCTGCGGTACGGCATCGTTCAGCCCAAGGCTTTCGATTTCGTTCTTATCTTTCGATGGTTTAAATATGAGATACATACAGCCTATGAAAACAATTCCCATCAAGCCGAATATGAGTGGCTTTTTTAGTTTATCGGCTTTGCTCTGTGTTCTGTCTTGCAGCACATTAGCGGTTTCTTTCGGATTACCCTCGGTTACCCGAACCACCGTCTTTTTATTTTCATTTTCTTTCATAAATCTTATTTTTAAAAATGGTTGATAATGTGTCCTGCAAGCTTGCAGGGCTTTCTCCTTTTCTGAGTACAGGGTTTTCGATATGCCTGATTTTCATATCTTTTTCAGACTTTCCCGTGTCGTACCAAACTTTGGCAATCACGCCTGCGGTAAGCATCAGATAACCCAAGAAAAAGTAAAGGGTATATTTGTGCTGTTTGCGTACAGGCAGTTCCCGCCAGCGATCATCCAATCGGTCAAAGTACCTGTCCATCTTTGCTCTTAATTTTTTCATATTGTAATGATTATCGGTTATCGCATTCGGAACCTTCTGTTTTGGTTAGACAACTGTTCTCTGGGTTTTTCGGAAACCTGTGCAATCGCCTCTTTTCTTGTCGGAACCGAATTTGTAGAGAGATCTGTTAATTTCGATTGCTTCAATAATTGCCCATACTGGTCTATTCTGTCAATATTCATTTTCTGCACATCGAAAAGACCGGCTTCATACCTTACCCACATATTGCATTCAACCTTTGGCTTATCATCGCCATTCCATTCCAGGTAGGTTTTCAGCATCAGAATGTTTGGCAACATCGGTTTGTCTGTTCCATTATTACAAGCCTCCAAAAATCTGCTGATACTATCTTTGATTTTGTCGGCATAGGCCGTCTCAGTTTGAAAATAACCGTCATACCCTTTATTCATGAGGGTTTGTGCGAGTGTGTCTAAGTCAAGTAACTGTTTCATAACTTTTCGGCTTTTAGCGTTCAATTACTTCAATGTCCCTGTTTTCCGTTACGGCAAACTTTTCGATATTAAAACCTTGTGGGTTATTATCGGAACGGACAGAGTTCACGAGATAGCAGGACGTGATCAGGTTTCGTCTGGTTACATTGCTCGAACGGATGATGAATTGTTTGGCATAGGTTCGCACGGCATACGGATAAGTATCGAAGTTGCAGACAACACTATCCACCTCGATACGCTGCTGTACGTTTCCTGAAATGATACGGTTGTAGTATCCTTTTTCCGAAAGGTCTTTGTAATAATCAAAGGCACTTTTGTCGGCAAGGTTAAACGCTCGTTTCATATTGCTTTCAATGGCATTCTTATCGGGAGCCAATGTGAAGAACAGTTCGTGAAAACGTCTTACATGTTCCCTCGCTTCAACAGGGCGGTTAATACTTGCATCCTGCGATAAGGCAAGCATTAGCGATTTTCCGTTATCCAGCACATAAACCTTTTGGCGTTGTTCTTCTGCAAAACGGTAGGACTGCCATACGGCATATCCTACCACACTAATGCAGAGAACGGCAAATACAATGGCATAAAGCCTGATCTGTCTGAAGCTGTTTTCAATATTTCTTAGTGTTTTAAATTCCATTTTTAGATGATTAATTATTTTACATTATTTCATTAGCTGACCACCGATATTACCTGCGGCAGAACCGGCTCCGGCACTTGCTACATTTCCGGCTTTCATTGCTGTCTGATTTACATTTCGTGTAAAGTTTCCTGCACCTCCGGCCTGGATAATCCAACCTGTTACGGTAGGTATCGTAAAGTATCCGATAATGCCGATGATCATAAATATGATGTACACGGTATTACTAGTATCAGGGATATAACTCGGATCGGCGAGCATCTCAATATCCCGCTCCAATATGAGTGATTGTATCCTTGCAAGCATGGAACTGAACAGATCTGAAACCGGTAGCCAGAGATATACACTGACGTACCTTGTGAGCCATTGCGTAAGTGTGGATTGAAAGCCATCCCATACAGAAATCGCAAAGGCGATTGGTCCAAGTATGGAAAGGACAATCAGGAAAAACGTTCGGATGGTATCTATGACTAATGCGGCTGCCTGAAAGAGTATTTCCAACAGATTGCGAAACCAATCTTTAAGGGCTTTTTCTACCTGATACGCCGTCCTGTCCATATACATTCCCGCCATTGTTCCAATGTCGGAAGGCGACCAGCCCAATTCATCCAGTTTTTTATCAAACTCTTCGTCCGATACCATAAAGGCTGTTTCCGGATTTCTGACCATTGCTTCATATTCCAACTGGTCTTTCTGCTGTTGTAATTGGTTCAGGTCAAGTACCTGGTCTTCGAGTATGGCGTGTGTTCCCGTGACTACAGGGCTTAGTACCGAATTGATGGTTCCCAAAACAATCGTTGGAAAAAACATAATACATAGTCCTAAAGCAAACGGTCGTAACAACGGAAACATATCTATAGGTTCGGCACGGCTCAGAGCCTGCCAAACCTTTAACGCCACATAGAATAATGCACCCAATCCCGCCAGTCCTTTTGCCACAGCTGCCATATCGCCTGCAAGCGGCATCATATCATCGTAGAGCGACCGCAGGACTTCGTGAAGATTATTCCATTCCATAGCTTACCAGTATTTTTGGTTGGAAGTTCCGTAGAGATCAAGCACTCTTTTGGCATCATCTTTCTTTTTCGCTCTCAAATAGCTTACGGAAATGTTCTTGTTGGTGTAATAGCGTACTAAACTATGGTACTCCTTTACTTCTTTGTACACACGGTCGATGACGTCCATACGCTCTTTATCGTTTAGCGATAGGCTTGATGAGGTAACAATCTGCTTTAGTTCTTTCAATAGTTCGGTACTTTCGCCCAGTAATGCAGAATAGCCATTGCCAATTGCCGTCAACTCCTGAGCTGTGAAATTGGGATCGTTCATCATCTTGCCGAAATTCTGTACATACATTTCGGATACATCACCTACTAGCAAAACCGTTTGCTGTACCTTACGGGCATCTTTTACCAAGTTGTTGATGGTTTTCAGCTTGTCGTAATACTCTTTGCCTTGCTTATAGACTTTTTCAACCTCCTTAAAATTCTTTACCACATTACTTACTGTGGAGGATGTTTGTACAATCTCATTGGCAGAGTTGAGAATACCGGATGCAAGATTTGCAGGATCGGTTACTACAAACTGTGCTTTTGCGGAAGGTGCAACGGCAAGCATAATTGCCGTACACACCAATAACATTACTTTTTTCATTGTTTCTAATTTTTTAAATGATTAATAATTATTGATTGACTTTATCACGCCTTTGCATAGCTATATGCTTGATGGCGAGTTCGACGTTTCCGTCCAGTTCGGATGCGAGCTGCATTACTTCCATTTTTTCGGTTTCCTCTGTGGTGTATGCGAGGTATTCCTCCAAACTAACTTCGGTGGCATAGACTGCCGAGTTCGTACCACCTAAGCCAATCCAAACCTCTTTGTACAGTCGGCTTGCATCGTTGTTCATATTGATAGAAAGTACCTGACCTTTTTCCTTATCTGTAAGCCCCAACATTGCCTGTATGTCATCGAATTTATTCATATACTTACGCTGGTCTAAGAGGATTTTACAGTCGGAATTGTTGATGATACTTTCTTTTACAATGGGCGACTGGATAATATCATCTACCTCTTGCGTAACGACAATCGCCTCTCCGAAGAATTTGCGGACGGTTTTAAATAAATATTTTATATATTCCGCCATTCCTTCTTTGGCAATCGCTTTCCACGCTTCTTCAATCAGGATGAGTTTTCGGATACCTTTCAGCCTCCGCATCTTGTTGATAAAAACTTCCATAATGATAATTGTGACTATGGGAAAGAGGATTTTGTGGTCTTTAATCGCATCAATTTCAAACACGATAAAGCGTTTGGAAAGCAGGTCTAACTGCTTGTCGGAGTTCAACAGATAATCGTATTCGCCACCCTTGTAGTAGGGTTCGAGGACGTTCAGGAAATTTGCAATGTCAAAGTCTTTTTCCCTTACCTGTTTTTCTTCGAGTACCTTGCGGTAATCACCTTTGACATACTCGTAGAAACCGTTGAATGATGGGTAAACATCATCTGTTTTGATACGTTCAATATAACCTGATACGGCATTGGATAATGCCACTTCTTCCGAACGGGTTGGCGGTTCATCATCACGTTTCCATAGTGTCAATATTAAGGTCTTAACACTTTCTCTCTTTTCGATGTCGAAAACCCCATCATCCGTGTAAAATGGATTGAATGCAATCGGGTTGCCTTCGGTGTACGTAAAATAAACACCGTCTTCACCTTTGGTCTTTCCTTTGATGAGTTCGCATAAGCCCTGATAAGAATTACCCGTATCTACCAACAATACGTGTGCGCCCTGTTCGTAGTATTGCCTTACCATATGGTTTGTGAAGAACGATTTTCCCGAACCTGACGGACCAAGTATAAACTTGTTCCGGTTCGTGATAATGCCACACTTCATAGGCAGGTCGGAAATATCCAAATGGATAGGTTTTCCTGTAAGCCTGTCAGCCATCTTGATACCGAACGGCGAGGGCGAATTGTGATAGTTGGTTTCTTCTGTGAAGAAGCACAAGGCAGGTTCGATAAAAGTGTAAAAACTTTCCTCACTCGGAAAATCGCCTGCATTGCCGGGCATTCCAGCCCAAAACAAAGTGGCTACGTCCGTAGTGTTGTGGCGAGGCTTACACTCCATCAATGCCAATGCACTACCGCAATCGTTCTTTAACTGTTTCAGCTCCGCAGGGTCTTCCGACCACGCCATAATGTTGAAGTGTGCCCTGATAGACGACAGACCGAAGCTGTGGGCTTCGTTCAGGTATTTTTCTATCCACTCTTTGTTGATTTGGTTTGCCCTGCTATACCTTGCCAAAGAGTGCATATTGCGGGCGGACTTTTCAAACTTTTGCAGGTTGTCTTCGCTGTTATCCAAAAACAAATATTGGTTGTAGATATGGTTACAGCTAAGGAGTAATCCCACGGGAGCAGCGAACGACAAACGGCAGTCGCTCCGGTCGGTGGATAGCTTTTCAAAACGGGTATCAGCCGATACCGTTCCGGGCAAATCGTCTGTATCGGACAAGGTGTGCAGGCTCAACCTTTTGTTTCCGATACGGACTTCTTCCGTTCCGAGTGCGATGTCCTGCATCGGTGTTCCGCTTTCCCTTGACAGGGTTAGGTACTGTTCCAACAATCCCTGCTTTTCGTCCGTTCCGATGATTTCATCTTCGGTAAGGCGTTGCAGGGTTATGAAACCGCTATCGTTCACGATACGCTCAAACTGTGCCACCGCTTCCATAAAGCGGTGTATCGTTTCCTTGTTCCTGATTTCCTTTGGTATGAGCGTACCTTTGCAAAGCGAACTGAAGTTGCTTTGCATACGCATTCTTTCCTTAGTGGTCTTGGTCAGGAACAGGTAACAATAATGGTTCAGAAATGGTCGCTCATTAAAATGGCGTTGGTAGGATTTAGCCAAAAAACTTTGGTCTTCCTTTGCCAAATCGGGAGCATAGCTTTCTTTGATGTACCAATCCTGTTTGTGGATGACCGTAAAATCCGGCAAGGTCTTGATAGCCTTATGCCAGGCGGAGTGAATAGCTTCGTATTCCGCCGATGCTACCGTAAACAGTTCCGGCAAACGAACCTCAAAGCAGGCGGTAATGTCCGCATCTTTGGAAAGGATGCAGTTGTTTTCTACTGCCAACAAAGGAAATTTGTTTTCCAGCGTTGTTGTCTTTGCAACGTTTCTCATAGGGCATTCGATTTAGGAGTGAATTTCAGATAGCGGTGTACAGGCTTGCGACAAATGATGTATCGGGGATGTCTTTTTCCTGCTCCGATTTTCATTAGCCCGTGTTCGCCGTACTTCCTGTTTAGTGAAAAGGTCTGCCACACAATGAGCGAAGCACCGCCTGCTCCGAGGAACAGGCAGATGTAAGAGTTTACGCCTGCCATATACAGTATCATCACGAGGATGAGCGTACCGAGCAGTCCGCCAGCGAAAATGAACAGGTATTGTGCTTTCAGTCCCTTAAATTCCACTGTCCTGCCAATGCCTTTGTTTATGTTGTAATTGTTCATAAAGCAAAGGATTAAAGGAAGAATGAACGCAGGATGGTAGCCGCTACGATTAAGAAGATACACGCACCGAACCAGCTTGCCGCAGTCTTCGATGTGTCGGGGTCGCCCGAACTGAACTTATTGTAAACTTTAACGCCCCCTATCAAGCCCACGACCGCACCGATGGCGTAGATTAATTGGGTTGCGGGGTCGAAATAGGAAGTTACCATTTGGGTAGCCTCGTTGATACCTGCCGAGCCGTTTCCCTGTGCGAACGCACCAATTCCTGACAGCATAGCCACGGCTGCCAGCAAAACTTTTTTTCTCTGTTTTTCCATAATTGAAACACATTAATTTGTTATTGTTATCCCGCACCTTGCGGACTTTCGGAACAAAGGTGTTTCAGAAATCAGGGCGTTATAATAAAGTGGCAGTCAAAGGAATGATTTGGCAGTGAGTGGCTTTATAGAAAGTCTAAATCCGTATTTATTAAACTATTTTGCTTAAATTTGACATATTTAGACAAGTCTTAAAAAAGCAAAATGGCATTTGGAAAACACATAAAAAGACTAAGAGAAAGTAAAGGATTGTTCCTACGGGAAGTTGGGGCTGCATTGGAACTGGATAGTGCTTTTATCAGTAAAGTCGAAAATGAAGAAAGACCATTGCCAAGAAAACACATCGAAAAGCTTGCAGAATTTTTGAATACCCCAATTGATGAGCTATTGGTTTTATGGTTTTCAGATAAAATAAAGGGACTTATTGACGATAAAGAAATAGGAAAGCAGGCTTTAAAAATTGTTTTAAAAGAATTAAATGCAATCAAGAATAATGCAGATTAGGTTTTTAACAACTCTTCTTTGGCAATAAAAAGGTTAACAAATAAAATATGCGAATATGAAATACATTTTACTCAACAATAACAGTTCTGTTGCTTATGATGATAGTGATGCTACTGATATAAAAGTATATATCGACGGCAAACTTCACGATTTCAAAGAAAGTACCGAAAATAGAATTGATTATGCAATTGCAACAAATAGGAATAAATACTCCCAAACTCTAAATAATCAGTTTGAGAATTTATTACTTCTAACTGGTGCAGGGTCATCTATTGGTTGGGGAAAAGATGGGAAGTTGGGTAAGTCGATGGCAAATTTATGGGATGATGCGGAAGCTCTTTTAACAGCCGATGTTTTTGGAAAGTTACTTGAAACTATTGGCTACGATGAAAAATGGGATGATGGCTCTATAGTAAAGAATTTAGAAAAGGTTCTTTCTATGGCAACACCTGCTATACCATATATACCCAAAGAGGATATAGATATTGAGGATTGTGTAAACAAAATTAAAGATTTTATCAAAGAAGCCTGTCAATTGAGTTTGCCAGATAATTCGCCACATACGCTCTTATTAAATAAAATAACGAAACGCAAAGTTACTTTACCAAGATTTAAGCTGTTTACATTGAATTATGACCTAATGTTTGAACAATCAGCTTGTGAAAGCAATTTTGTTGTTATAGACGGGTTTTCATTTTCTCAACCAAGAATATTTAGTGGGCGTAATTATGATTACGATATTGTTTCCCGCAATCAAAGTAGAGTAAAAGAAGAAGACAATTTTATTCAAAAAGTTTTCCATTTGTACAAATTACACGGTTCTGTAAATTGGGAAAAGCAAGACAACAAGATTATACAAAAAGAAGAACCTGACGAACCATTGATGATATATCCACATCAATCAAAATATGAAAGCTCTTATGAACAGCCGTATTTTGAAATGATGTCGAGGTTCCAGTCCAATTTGAGAAAGGAGAATGTTTTCCTTATTACAATAGGCTTTAGTTTCGGGGATAAACATATCGTAACCGCAATCATCGAAGCCTTGGAACAAAATCCAGGCTTTCAATTGATGATTGTAAATAAAGGGATAGATGAAACCAACGAAAATATGAAACCCTTTATTGATGCTGCAAACAAATATTCCAATATATCTATTGTTTCAGAAACCTTTGAGGATTTCGCTAAGAATTATCCTGACTTAAAATCTTACAATCAGGAAGATACACGACAAATAGTAATTAATATCCCTAATAGTTAGATATGAGCAATAGCCCCTTTAATCACAGTCATTTTCTTGGGTATGTAAATTTTGTATCCCCTGCATTTGTGAAAGTGCATTTCCCGTCTTCTGTTTTGATGAAAACATTTGTTCACCACGCAGAAGTGTTGAGAGGTGGACTTGTAGGAAACTATATTGTTGTTGAGGGAGAGGAAAAAGGTTTTCTGGGAAAAATGTTGGAAATATCGTTACCTGAAAAAGAACGGTTGGAATTAAGTGAAAGAACTTTTTCAACTAAAGCATTTCATCCAGTAGGAAGAATAGAAATTCTTTTATCATTTGATTTGTTTGACCCGAGTAGAATAGAAAAAGGGATAAATAGCCTCCCACTCATTGGTTCTAAGGTATTCATTTGTTCGTCGGAATTTCTTTCTACACATTTCAAAACCTTTGGCATAAAACCCGAAAATATCGAACATTCTCCTACTTTTAGAATGGGGAATTTGATATACGATAAAAATGTTCCCGTAGATATTTCTTTGCAAGCGATATTTAGTCGTCATTGTGCGGTTGTTGGTACAACAGGAGGAGGGAAAAGTTATACCATCAGCAAATTTATTGAGGGAGTTATAGAAACCGGAGCAAAAGCTATAATCTTAGACCCAACGGGAGAATACTCTACATTTGATGCTCATCCAAAAGTTGACCATTCAACACTGATTTCAGAAAGCTATTTTCCATATCAGAATTTAACCATTAATGATTTATTCGTTCTGTTCAGACCATCAGGACAAGTACAGCAACCCGTTTTATTGGAAGCTATTAAGTCGTTAAAAGTTGCACATTGCTTATTAGGGAATATTCCTAATAATGGACATAATAATGATGGAACTAACGATACTTTTACATTCAGGGGTCAGCAAGTAGTTATAAATAATGGATTAGTTGTAAAACAAAATAATATTACTGCGGCATATAATAATGCCTACTTTACTTATAAATCTATTATAGAAGATTTCACAATAAATAATTTCAGTATAAATCTACTCCACAGGCAAATAGGGAATGAATGTTTTCAAATATTCAACGACCGTTGGGCAAACAATAGAGATGAAAGAAATTATGGAAATGCAACGAGTTTAATAATGCGTGTTAACAATGTAATATCGGACAATGATTATTCCGGTATGTTTGGATTTAATGCTCCAACCACAAATAACCTAATAACCAAGATAGACGAGTTTTTGAATAATCCAGAATTAAATATTTTAAGAATTGGTTTTGAAAATGTACCTTATAATTTTCAGGCAAGAGAAATCTTGGCAAATTCATTGGGAAGATACTTATTGAATAAAGCTCGAACTAATATTTTCAGAGAAAATCCTCTAATTCTCTTTGTAGATGAAGCCCATCAGTTTTTAAACAAGAAAATTAAGGATGAATATTTTGAAAGCACAGAATTAAATGCTTTTGATAACATTGCTAAAGAAAGTCGTAAATATGGATTATTTCTATGTTTATCAACACAAATGCCAAGAGATATTCCTGTTGGTACGCTAAGTCAAATGGGAACATTCATTACTCATAGGCTGATAAATTATCAAGATAAGGAAGCAATCGCGAGTGCTTGCTCGACTGCCAATAAAGAAACTCTTTCTTTTTTACCATCTTTAGGGTCAGGAGAAGCAATTATTATGGGAGTTGATTTTCCAATGCCAATATCAGTCAAAGTAGATATGCCAACAATTACACCGAAGTTCGATACTCCAAAATTTGTAAAAATAGCGGGCACTTAGTTTTATAGCGTTTGAACAATTTTTAATTTGTGTCTAACATACAAAAGGGAGCTTGCCTAAACAAACTCCTCAATGTCAAAATCACTCAAATCACTTTTCCGCAAAGTGGAAGAACTGTCTTCCGTTTCAGATGAAAGGGTGCTATCCAAAAGCTCGGCTATTCTTCGGGAAGCATCTTCCATAGAATTCTCCAATAGGCTGAATAATTCGGTTCCCTGTATTTTTTGAACTATGGCTATCGCTGTTTCCTTTTGGGCTGGTTCCAATTCTTCTTTTTGGAGCAACACCCCCACGGAGCTTAGTTCTTCAAAGGTAACCCCTTGGGCAAAACCGTCATCGCCACCGGATATTCCGTACCTGTTCCAATCTTCTTCCTCTTCCTCCAAATCAGGTATATTACTGAAAACTTCGTCCAGCTCTTCCTTGCGGATTTGAATGCCGACGTTTTCATTTTCGTCGTATTCAATGTCTAAATTAGCGGGGTTTATCTCCGGTTCCTCAATTTGGCGTTCATTGGCAGCGTTTGGCATTGAAAGGCGTTCTACGGATTTTGGCTGCCCCATAATATCGGGCAGGTTCGGATTGACTTTCTTCTGCGGAGGTACTTGTTTTGTCCTTTTCTTAATGACAATCTTATCCTGTAAAAGCAGGACAATGACTATCAGCAGGCATATCACAATTACTATTTCCATAACGTAGGTTTTTTAAAACAAGCCTTTGTACTTTTCGTTGAACTCTTTTGTAATCATATCTTCAAATACTTTAAAATGATGTTCAAGAATATTATTGAGATAGGCAAACAAGGGTATTTTATCATCGCCTATAATCTGGACTATGCGGGTTAAACGCTCGTGATGTTCAGGACTTAGGTATATGCTTTTATTGCCTCTTTTCTGCATTTTATTCATTTGCATAAATGCGTTTTCATAGGTTGTTTTAGCTGTATTGCTAACTGTATCGGAGTTGCTGCCGGCTGCAACAGTATTCCTGTTCTTTTTATCTTTCTTCATTATAGAATGGGTTTAAAATGTTCATTGAAATAATCGGTAATATCGTCCCCGTACTCCCTGAAATGATGTTCAAGAATATTGTCAATGTAAGAGTAGAGCGTTGTTCTTTCTTCCCTTGTCAGTTGAACGATGCGGAGCAATCTTTCGTGGTATTCAGGGCGTATGTAAACGACCTTGCCATTACGCCCCGATGGAAAACGATTGACCAAAAACGTTTCCTCGTAGTCCGCTTTCTTTGATGAACTGTTACGGGCTTTTTCCCTGGGCTTGTTTTCCTTTGGTACATCCTGCTTTTTGTTAATGGTCGGTGGAGCAACAGGCTCATCGCCGCTTATGACGTTCATAAGGTATTCCTCATCAACATTGGGCTTTTCAAAATCGTTGTTTTTGTTATCTGAAGCCATACTTTACTATTTTTATAGATGAGTGATTTTTAAAAATTCCTCGACAAACAAATCCATTTTAGTTGCTTTCATTAACTGTGGTTCGGCAGGCAGCAAACTTGACCTGAATACATAACTGGCTGTGTCGTCTGTTTCCTTTCGGAAACGCTTGCTGTCCATTATCCTTGTTTCCATTATGGGCAGGTTGAGTTCTTTGATGACACTTTGATACGCATCATACAAACCTGTTTTTTCCCTGCCATCCACTTGGTTCCAGAACAGCCACATCTCTTGTTCGGGATTGCCCTCGTCCGTTTGGGGAAGTCCGAGAAAGGCTTTGGTAAAGCCCAATGTACTTTCCACTACCAAACGGTCGGCAGTAATGGGCGAAAAGATGAAGTCCATTTTTTTTAAGGTTGTCAGTACACCTTTGGTATTGGCTGTTCCCGGCAGGTCGAAGAAAATAACATCCGGCACAACCGCCGACTGGCTTCTGTATTCCGATGCTTTCTCCAGAGCTGTTTCAGCCTTGCATTTGATAATCGGGTACGCTTTTTTGTTGATGGCTTGAAACTGCTTCATTGCCGCCTTTTTATGGTAGTCGTTCTGCATTATGGTTCTCTTATCCCGTTCACGCATATTGGTCAGGCTGTGTTGCGGAAAGTCGCAGTCCATCACCAGCACATTAAAACCTAAACGGTAGTGAAGCACACTTGCCAGCAAGGTGGTCATTGTAGATTTTCCCACACCGCCTTTTTGGGTGGAGAAGCTGATTTTTAAAGTTTTCTTTGTTGTTTCCATTATTTAAAAATTTATTGTTACACACTTTATTTGTTTTGCAGGATTGAATATTGGTTTATCTGATTATTACCTCATTCCTATATTCCTGCATTCCCTTTTGCGTACTTTCCTGCACAGGTATTTGCTTTCATTTTTGCCTTGTCAGGCACATTCTTTAGCAAGTGGCAAACCTTACAATAGGTAAATTGCTTTACCGCTTTTATGCTTTTACACTTTTATTGTTTTATGCTTTTAAAACCTTATGCTTTTATTCCAAACTGCCTGTTTGCAAACCTGATTTTCTTCTTTGTCGAAATACATTTTTTACTACCTGCACTAAAATTATACGGCAAATAAAGCGATTGATTTATCCGCTGATTGAGGTGTGGCAGTGTTTGGCACTCAAAGGCAGTCTTTGTCCGGGTATCGCATTGCAATACTCTTACAGGTAGGGCTTTACTTTGTACAATGATTATTATTAACGGATTTATGCAAAAGTCTTTTGACAAAATGGAGGGTAACGGGAACGGCATCGAGCCGTTTTCCCTGTTACATTTAATCCGTCCCGAAGGGCGGATTTTTGTGTTCAACGGAACACGGCAAGTTGTGTTTTGAGCATCTCGGAATGATTTCCGATGCTCAAAACAACTTGCCCTTTGCAGGGGGCAGAAAACACCTTCCGAAGTCAGGGTTTTGTATGGATTTTAAAATGGATTAGTGATGAACGATAACAACAAAAAGCAATTGAAAAAGACAGGACGCCGCCCCAAAGAAGACCCGGCGACCATTCGCTATACGATTTCCTTTAACGAGCAGGAACACGCCCGTTTTCTTGCCCTTTTTGATAAATCAGGTATGCAGGTAAAGGCGCACTTTATAACGTCCTGCATCTTTGAAAAGACCATAAAGACCATCCAGATTGACAAGGGAACGGTTGATTTTTATATGCGGCTGACCTCTTTTCACAGCCAGTTCCGTTCCATCGGTGTGAACTATAACCAAATTGTAAAGCTGTTGTACAAGAATTTTTCCGAGAAAAAGGCGGCTGCGTTTCTGTACAAACTGGAAAAACAGACGGCTGAAATGGCAATGCTGTGTCAGAAAATCATTCAGATTACCGAAAAATTTGAGGAAGAACACCTAAAAAAATAATGTAATAGTGATAGCGAAAATCGGAAGAAGCGGAAATTTATACGGGGCATTGGCGTACAATCAGCTTAAAGTGGAGAATGAAAACGGGCAGATTTTGTTTGCCAACAAGATGATTGAAACCGCAAGCGGTCATTATTCCGTGGCACAATTAGCACAATCTTTTGCGCCTTACCTGATAGCCAACCGAAACACCGAGAAACATACGCTGCATATTTCGCTCAATCCTGACCCAAACGACAAGGTAAATGATGATAAGTTTCGGGAAATGGCAGAACAGTATATGCGGGAAATGGGTTACGGAGAACAGCCTTTTGTGGTATTCAAACACACGGATATTGACCGCAACCATATACACATTGTATCGGTTTGCGTGGACGAGCAGGGTAAAAAGATTTCGGATAAATTCGAGAAAATGCGGTCTATGAATGTATGCCGTGAACTGGAAAGACAACACGGGCTGATACCCGCAACAGACAAAGAGCGCAACCAAACTGATAAGGTTTTCCGTCCGGTAGATTATCGGACAGGAGATGTAAAGAGCCAAATCGCTTCGGTCGTTCGCCACCTGCCGAACTACTACCAGTACCAAACTTTGGGCGAGTACAATGCCCTGCTTTCCCTCTTCAATATTACCGCCGAGAAAATCGAGGGCGAATTACAGGGAAAGATGCAGCAGGGCTTATTATATATTCCGCTAAATGAAAAAGGCGAAAGAGCCGGGCATCCGTTCAAGGCTTCGCTGTTCGGAAAGAGCGCAGGGCTTCCGGCATTGGAACTGCATTTTGCGAAATGCAAAACCGCTTTGAAAGACAGCCCCACCAAGCAGACCCTAAAATCTGCCGTTACCATCGCCTTGAAAACCACTGGCGATGAACAGGCATTTAAAAAGCAGTTATCGGAACAGGGCATTAACGTAGTCGTGCGCCGGAATAATACAGTCCGCATTTATGGTATCACATTTATTGACCACAATTCCAAAGCGGTTTGGAACGGTTCACGGTTAGGAACAGAACTTTCTGCCAATACTTTTAATAATTATTGGAACAATAACATCAAACCGGATATTAAAGAACCTGCCATATCTCAACCAAAATTATCTACATCAAATGATGCAGATCTTCCTGCGGAAGAACCACATCGTTTGTTCGACTTCTTAACTACGGACAAACACGAAGACGGTTTGATTGAAGCGTTAGGCGGATTAATTCCCGAAGCCCAGGGCGAAGATAACGAGGAACAGGACTTTGCCAATAAGATGAAGAAGAAGAAGCGCAAACGCCAAAGAGGTCAGAAATAACATTTAGCCAAATACTGCCACTCAACGCCACTGGCTGCCACATTCTTAGAGCCACTCCATAGAGCCTTTAAATTCACGCCTGAACATTAAAACTTAAAATAATGCAGGGAGAAGACGATTTAAGAGGGCTTGCCAAGATAATGGCTTTTATGCGGGCAGTCAGTATTCTTTTGGTACTGATGCACCTTTATTGGTTCTGCTATGGTTTCTTTATGGAACGTGGTTGGACGTTGGAAGTAATCAATAAGATTTTAGGCAATTTTGACCGGACGGCGGGTTTGTTTTCACATACCCTTTATACCAAAGCATTTGCTTTGGTTTTACTGGCTTTAAGCTGCTTAGGCACAAAGGGCGTAAAGAACGAGAAGATAACCTGGTCTAAAATTTACGTGGCTTTGGGGGTTGGGTTTGTTCTGTTTTTCCTGAACACCCCGTTGCTAAAACTACCTCCGGCAACAGGCACATTTCTTTATATGCTTACTATCTCATTAGGTTACATCGCTTTGCTGATGGCAGGCGTATGGATGAGCAGATTACTGAAAAATAATTTAATGGATGATGTTTTCAATAACGAGAACGAAAGTTTTCAGCAGGAAACCAAATTGATGGAAAATGAGTATTCCGTAAACCTGCCCACCAAATTTTACTACAAAGGCAAATGGAACAACGGTTGGATAAACATTGTCAACCCATTCAGAGCATCCATTGTTCTGGGTACTCCTGGTTCTGGTAAATCTTATGCCATCGTAAACAACTACATCAAACAGCAGATTGAGAAAGGCTTCTCAATGTACATTTACGATTTTAAGTTTGATGACCTTTCTACCATTGCCTACAACCATTTGCTGAAGCACCGGGATAAGTACAAAGTACAGCCAAAATTTTATGTGATAAATTTTGACGACCCACGCAAGAGCCACCGTTGCAACCCACTCAACCCCGATTTTATGACGGACATTTCTGATGCTTACGAAGCTGCATATACCATAATGCTGAACCTTAACAGGTCGTGGATACAGAAGCAAGGCGATTTCTTTGTGGAAAGCCCAATTATTTTATTGGCTGCCATTATTTGGTATCTGAAAATCTACGAAGACGGTAAATACTGTACGTTCCCACACGCCATTGAATTATTGAATAAAAAGTATTCGGATGTTTTCACCATTTTAACTTCCTATCCTGATTTAGAAAATTACCTATCGCCATTTATGGATGCTTGGCAAGGTGGGGCACAAGACCAGTTGCAGGGACAGATTGCATCAGCTAAAATTCCTTTGTCAAGAATGATTTCACCAAGTTTGTATTGGGTAATGACAGGCGATGATTTTTCATTGGACATCAACAATCCAAAAGAGCCGAAGATTTTATGTGTAGGCAATAATCCTGATCGGCAGAATATTTATTCCGCAGCTTTGGGATTATACAATTCAAGAATTGTAAAACTCATCAATAAGAAAGGGCAATTGAAAAGTTCTGTAATTATTGATGAGTTGCCAACAATATATTTCAGAGGTTTGGATAACCTTATCGCAACTGCCAGAAGTAACAAAGTCGCCGTGTGTTTGGGTTTTCAAGACTTTTCACAATTAATCAGAGATTATGGCGATAAAGAAGCAAAAGTAATTCAGAATACGGTAGGTAATATTTTTAGCGGTCAGGTTGTAGGCGAAACGGCTAAAAATCTTTCGGAACGATTTGGAAAAGTGTTGCAAAAACGTCAGAGTATGACCATCAACCGCAATGATAAATCTACATCTATATCCACACAGTTAGACAGCCTTATTCCGGCTTCTAAAATCTCAACGCTTACACAAGGTATGTTTGTTGGTGCCGTATCGGACAATTTTGAAGAACGTATCGAGCAAAAAATATTTCACGCTGAAATTGTGGTAGACAATGAAAAGGTTGCATCCGAAACAAAAACCTATCAAAAGATACCGCAGATTTTGTCTTTTGTAAATGAGCTGGGCGAAGACCAAATGAAACAGCAAATTGAAAGCAATTACAAACAGATAAAAACAGATATTTTACATATTGTAGAGAACGAATTGAAACGTATTAAAAACGACCCGGATTTACAGCATCTGGTACAGGAGAAATAAAATAATACTTTTTGTAGATCATCTATTCATCAAACAAACGTAATATTTGGTATTTTTACACCTAATAATTCAGCTCATAAATGGTTAAAGTATTAATAATAGACGATGAGGAAAAATTGAGAAACCTCCTTTCAAAAATAATTGGTTTTGAAGGGTTTGATGTTTTTCAGGCATCCAATATCAAATCAGGATTACAAAGGTTAGAGGTTGAAGAAATAGATATTATTATCTGCGATGTCAAACTCCCTGATGGAAGCGGTGTGGACACCGCTAAACTCATTAAGGATAAATATCCTGCTGTAGAAGTGATTCTTTTGACTGCCTACGGCAATATACCGGACGGTGTACAAGCTATTAAAAACGGTGCGTTCGATTATATAACCAAAGGAGATGACAATAATAAGATTATTCCACTTCTCTATAAAGCCAGTGAAAAAGTAGCTTTAAACAAAAGAGTCTTACAATTAGAAAAGCAGTTAGGCAGAAAATATTCATTTGATAAAATTATCGGTACATCAAAGCCCATCTTAAAAGCAATTGAACTGGCTAAAAAAGTGGCTCCAAAAGATACAACAGTATTATTAACCGGAGAAACAGGTACTGGTAAGGAAGTTTTTGCACAGGCCATTCATCAAGGTAGTCCGAGAGCAAACCAAAATTTTGTTGCGATAAACTGCTCCGCATTTAGCAAAGAGCTCTTAGAAAACGAATTATTTGGTCACAAAGCGGGTTCATTTACAGGAGCTACCAAAGATCAAAAAGGACTTTTTGAAGAAGCTCATAATGGAACCATATTCTTGGATGAAATTGGAGAAATGGCCATGGACTTGCAAGCTAAAATTTTACGTGTATTAGAAACAGGCGAATTTCTGCGTGTTGGTGATGCCAAACCCATTAAAGTCAAAGTAAGAGTCATCGCAGCAACCAATCGAAATCTGGAAAATGAAATTGAGTTAGGTCATTTCAGAAGTGATCTATTTTACAGACTTTCTGTATTTGGTATTGAACTTCCGTCTTTGAGAGAGCGGGGAAAAGATATCAAATTGTTGGCACAGTATTATGCCGATCTTTTTGCAATTAAATCCAATAGAAAGCCGCTAGCCCTATCGGAAGATTATGTTACAGCTTTGGAAAATAATCTCTGGAAAGGAAACATACGCGAGCTGAAAAATGTGATTGAACGAAGCGTGATTTTAGCGGATGATGACCTGCTTGATTTAGATACGCTGCCTGTAGACCTTCAATATGCAAAATCAAATGCAAAACAATTGTCTGCATTTTCTATGGCTAGTGCAGAGAAACTGCACATTCAAAAAATATTAAATCATACCAATGGAAATAAAGCAGAAACAGCTCGCTTGTTAGAAATCGGTATTGCAACACTTTACCGAAAAATGGAATTGTATAAACTTCAGTAGCAGATTATTCTTTTTGTGTCCTCAAAAGTGATTGAGTGGTCAGAACCAAAATAGGCAACTCTATTAGTGGCCCGATTACCAAGGCTAAAGCAATCAGCGGTTCTGCCGAAAATGCAGACACGGCTATGGCTAATGAAATCGGTGAATTTCTGGCCATGGTTGTCAATGTTAAGCTTACTCTGTCCGCATAGTTGAACTTCAGTATCTTACTTACAAAATATGCTACTAGAAATGCTACGAAAAAGAATATTAAAACAGGGAGAAGCATTTTGTAAATAATGCTCGGATGATTGATCAAATCTTTTCCTTCAGATGCAAACATAGCGACTACAGCCAAAGAAAGAAAAAACACTTGTGAAGTCTCAAAAAATCCTAAAAAGGCATTTTTACTTAGACTCTTCCTGCTTTTCACGATTGTTTTGGCTAAAACTGCCAAAGTAAAAGGTATAACTAACACTATAATAATACTCTCTGCAAGTGTCCCTAAATCTACATTGCCTGATTTACCAAAAAACAGTAAAAGATATACTGGTAAAAGTAATACCTGTAAGATTAAATTTGTTGGAAGAATAGCTGTTGACAAGGGAACATTTCCTTTTGCTACACTTGTAAAAACCAAATACCAATCGGTACAGGGTGTGACCATAAGCATGACAAACCCCATCCAGATAGCTATATCATTATTTAAAAATATACTTCCTAATAGATAAGCAAAGATCGGTGTCCACACAAAATTGATTAGAATACTGGTTATAGAAAACTTGATATTCAGAAACGAGTGCTTGAGCTCTGAGATATCAATGGTCAGAAATAAACCGAAAAGCATGACCATCAGTAGCGGAATAATAAAGGATGCCGAGATGTCCGAAATCAAGGAAGATTGACCAATAACTAAGCCTACAATGACTGCGATTAAAATAACAATCGTTTGATATTTATTGATTTTATCCATTTTGATTTATACGTAATCGTAGCAATTATTCATATTTTACTTTTGCAAATCTCTGTAGATCTTCATTATTACCATAAATTACGATGATATCATCTTTTTGTAGCATAGTAGTAGGTTCCGGAATTCCCTGCACATTAGCAACGGTTTTACTTCTTCCTAAGAAACTCTTCTCTTGGGCATCTCTGATAATAGTCAGAATTAACACATTATGCAATTCTCTGAATTTTACTTCTTCTATGGTTTTTCCAATGTATTTTTCTGGTACTACAATCTCTACAATACTATAACTCTTGTTCAGCTCAAAAGAATCTATAACACCTTTTAGGCATAGTTTTTTAGCCCATCTTTCAGCAGTTTCTTCTTCCGGACGTACAATTTCATTAACGCCTATAGCCTGTAGAACACTTTCGTGAAGTGGATTAATGGCACGACTAATCAATCGTTTTACCCCCAGATTTTTAAAATGAGCAGTAACCATGATATTTGCACCTTCGTCTTCACCAATACAAACCATCACTATATCCGTATTCTTTAGCGGTAAATGAGTAATGGCTGATTGATCTGTAGCATTCATACAGATGGTGTGAGACAATTTATCTTTTAATGCTACAACTTTTTCCGAACGTGAATCCACACCGATAACTTCATTTCCTTGTTGGGTTAGTTTTTCTGCCAATGAGCCTCCAAAATTTCCCAATCCTATAATTATAAATTTCATTTCAATTATTCTTTTAGTTGATTAATATTTCATCCGATGGATAATGGTAGTTACCCTGTCTGACCTTCTTAAAAAAGGCAATCAGAATGGTTAACATACTTACCCTTCCAACGAACATAGTTCCAATAAGAACCAATTTACTTTCACTACTTAAATCTCCGGTTATTCCTAAGCTAAGCCCAACAGTGCTATAAGCCGAAAAACTCTCAAATGCAATATCCAAAAGAGGTACATGATTATCATAATGAGAAATCAGATAGACACTTATTCCTATTACCAATAAGGATAGACTCATTACGGCAAAAGCTCTTCTCACGGAAATATCCGCAATCTCTCTTCTGAAGACTTCTATTCTGGTTTTTCCTTTTGCAAGACTAAAATAGTTCAAAGTAGCAATGGCAAACGTACTCGTTTTAATACCACCACCGGTTGAAGCTGGAGATGCACCTACCCACATCAAAAAAATGATAATGATGATAGATGAAAAGTGCATTTGGCTAAAGTCTATAGAATTAAAACCTGCCGTTCTGGGTGTAGTTGCTGTAAATAATGCCGTAACAACCTTTCCCAAACCTTGATGATTGCCCAATACATTGTAATATTCTTTGATGTAGATAATGACGGTTCCCAAAACAATCAATATGGAAGTGGTCAATAAATTTATCTTATTACTCAAGGTTAAAATCCATGGGCGGTAATTGTTCTTTTTCTCTACAAACCAAAGAATATATCTTGCTATCAAATGTTTAATGTACCGTACTGAATTAATAACAATTGGAAAACCTAAACCTCCGAATACAAAGATGATGACAATGATAAACTGTAGGGGATAATTATACACATAACTGTCTTCCATCATTCCATTGGGCAAGGTTGAAAATCCCGCATTACAGAAAGCGGATATAGAATGAAACACAGAAAAATAAACTCTTTCTGAAAAGGATGGAATTAAAGCTTTATCCAGGTTGAGGAAAATTAATATCGCTCCAATAAACTCTATTAAAAAAGTAATGGTTAAAATCCTCTTTACCGTCGTAAAAACCTCGCCTATTTTCTCTGAATTGGTCATATCACTCAATGCCAATTGGTTTTCGTAGGTAGATCCACCTTTGAAGAAGTAACTGAAGTAACTGGCAAATGTAAGGATACCTAAACCACCGGCTTGGATCAACAGCATGATTAAGGTTTGCCCAAAAGGAGTAAAATAACTACTCGTATCGACTACGATAAGGCCTGTCACGCAAACGGCACTGGTAGAAGTGAATAGAGCATCTACAAAGCTGATACCTTGATAGGTTGCATTGGGCAGCATTAATAGTAGGGCTCCCACGACAATCAATCCCATGAAACTGATGATAAACAATTGGGCAGGATTGAGTAAAGAACGCTTATAGCTCAAACGTGGACGTGTAAACTCCCGTATCAATTTTAAGATAACAGCCAACCGTATCCAATGGGTTATTTCCGATATTCCCCCTGTTGATAATTGTTTGTACAAACAATAAAGTACAAACAAAACACTCAATGTATCAAAAATAAATACACTTAATATGAATTCTTTTCGATGATAATAGTATTTCAGGACAGTATAAAAAACACCAATAACCAATACAAAAAGATACAAAGAAATGATACTTAGTTGTAAGGTTGGATTGAGTATAAAACCGTAATCAGCTATTAATGCTGTAAGTGCAACCAAGTGCAATACAACAATGAGCTGTTGTATCCATTTGGCATATAAAAACTCTTTCATTTAAAAATTCTCAGGCTATTCCGATGGTGTGTCTTGTAGGATTAATGTATTATCAACATCAAGACGCTCGTTCAGCCATTTTTTCATTTTCGATTTATCAATTTCTTTTGTCCCTTGTTCCAAATGATATAACACCAACCATTCAACTTTGGCACTATCTGTTCCTGAAAATTTTTCTATTTTTCCAAGAGAAACATCTTTCAGTTCAGGGAAAAGAACGTTCAGTTCTCTAACAAGTCCCGGTTCATTTACTTTATATTTATTCAGTTCTTGTCGAAGGTTGTTGATGGTTACATCTTTTTCAGATAAAGAAGCATCCTGCTTATTCAGTTCACTTAGTATCTCCGACTTAAGATCTGCATCATCCTGTCTGAAATTCAGCATCGTATTGTGAATACCTCTTTCATCCAGTAATCGGTTATACATTTCCATTT
The DNA here is from genome assembly GCF_002440385.1 of Sphingobacterium sp. UBA6317. Taxonomy (NCBI): domain Bacteria; kingdom Pseudomonadati; phylum Bacteroidota; class Sphingobacteriia; order Sphingobacteriales; family Sphingobacteriaceae; genus Sphingobacterium; species Sphingobacterium sp. UBA6317. Next base: position 49,791 of record NZ_DJTD01000016.1, read on the forward strand.
CTTCTTTGCTGAGTTTTTTATTCAGAAATGCCAGATCCACCTTTTAAGGGTTTGAATTGTAATTCAGTTTCTTGTAAATCACCGTATATCCTCTGCTATTGAATTCAGAATTGATGAATTCTTCCACGGTTTTAGTAAACTTCTTTTCTTCAAATAGATTATACGCAGATAAAAGCTGGGAATGATCATAATCATCATCAAGGTGGTAATTCCGTAGCGAATACGTTTTTCATTCTTCGGTTCGATCGTAGCAGAAGCAGGATATTTTAAGTATTTGATGACTAAAAAAGTAGCAATACAAATAAAAAAACAGTTGATGGTATAAAGGTAGAAAGCACCAAAGAAATAGCTAAAATTAAAGGTAGCCAATCCATAACCTGCCGTACACAATGGAGGCATCAAAGCCGTAGCAATGGCTACACCGGGAATTGGATTTCCTTTCTCAACCCGTGTGATCGCAATAACACCGACTAAACCTCCAAAAAAAGCAATCAATACATCATATATATTCGGAGAAGTACGAGCCAATAATTCGGATTGTACATCTTTGAACGGACTGATATAAAAGTAAAAAGCAGAGACCAATAAACTGACCACAGTTGCTATTAAAAGATTTTTAATAGATTTCCGTAAGAGTAAAAAATTATAGGTTCCTAAGGCAAATCCTGCTCCTAAAATAGGTCCCATCAAAGGAGAGATCAACATGGCTCCAATAATCACAGCTGTTGAATTGACATTCAATCCAACAGAAGCGATAAGGATGGCACAAGCTAATATCCAGAGGTTGGATCCCCTGAACGAAATGTTAGCTGTTACATTCTCTAAAACTTTCTGTTTATCTTCTTCACCATTGTGCAGATTGATAAAATCCCATAATTTATTGCTCATTTGCTTACAAGGTTTACAGTTGCTTTTTAGACTGCTTACTCAGCACGTAATAACCCAATACACCGCCAATAATAGAAGCTGCAAAAATTCCAATCTTCGCCTGTGTCATGTATTCCTCATGCGAGAACGCCAAAGAAGTTACAAATAAGGACATCGTAAAACCTATAGAAGCCAGTAAACCTAAACCAAACAAATTTCTTACATTCATTCCTTCTGGAAAAGGAGCCACTTTCAGCTTCACCAAAAGCAATGTAAAACCAACTACTCCAACAACCTTACCTACCAAAAGACCTAAAGCAACACCCAAAGCTACATTGGTACTGAATAAATGTTCCATATCGATAGCCAATGAAACACCAGCGTTTGCCAAAGCAAATATAGGAATGATCAAAAAGGTTACCATGGGATGCATAGCATGTTCTAATCGTTGTAATGGCGGAGTGGCGGCTACTGTACTATTTTGAATTTCTTCCAGAATATGTAATTGTTCATTTGTCAAAGTAGGTTTACTGTTATCCGGGTCAATACCTTTAAACTTATCTAAAAGTTTTTGGATATTATTACTGAATATTTTCTCATTGATCTTTACATCTGCCGGAATGGTAAATGCTGCTAAAACAGCTGCGATAGTGGCGTGTACCCCCGAAAGTAAAAAAGTTGTCCAAACTCCGCCTATTCCTAAAATGGCATAGAATAAAATGGCTCTTACCCCCATTTTATTACCGATATACATCGTCAAAAGCACCAAAGCACCGATAATGAGATGGAACATAGAGATATCCGAAGTATAGAAAAATGCGATAACCAATACAGCTCCTAAGTCATCAACAATAGCTAAAGCGGTTAAGAAAACTTTTAGTGTAAGCGGAATTCTATTCCCCAATAAATATAGTACCCCCAAGGCAAATGCAATATCTGTCGCCATTGGAATTCCCCAACCACTATGCACTTCTCCTGTTGGATTCAAAAATAAATAAATTGCAGCTGGCACAGCCATTCCACCAAATGCAGCAGCGATGGGTAATAAAGCTTTACGTGGATTGGATAACTCCCCGCCAACGATTTCTCTTTTTAGTTCTAAACCCACTACAAAGAAAAATATAGCCATTAAACCATCGTTGATCCAATGATGCAGATTGTATTCAAAATACGTGCTTCCGTCTAACTGAAATCCAAATTTATGTTCCAGAACATGATGGTACTCTTCTGCTAAAGGCGAATTGGCTAACATCAATGCAATCACTACACTGATTCCTAATACAATGCCACCTGCTTTTTCATTTTTAATAAAGCTTTGAATTGGCGATACGATTTTCTCAATAGGGGTCTTTTTTAGTTTACTCATCTTTTTTTGCTTATCCCTCCGATTTGTGCTGAAAATGACTTAGAAACCAGTCATTCTATGATTAATAAAGTACAAAAATATAAAATTAAAAACGATTCCCCGTATTAATCAAGGTGATATAGTCCTTTAGGATTTCGCTCATTACCACCAAAAAATCTGTGCTCTTATCAAAATGATAATTACCCTATCATTTTGATAAGGTTTTTGCATCAACAAATCCTGAAATAACGAGATAAAATATTGAAAATCAATATTTTAAATTCAAAAAAGTTCTATTGGAATAGGATTTGGCATAGAGGATATAAAAGAAATTAAAAATGAGGAAAAGAAATGTAAAATGGAAGCAAAGAAAAGAGCCTCCTTCGTTTCCAAAATGGCTAAAATCATACCACTTATTGCTTTTTGCCTTTATTGTGGTCATGATTTTTGGAGCAATTATGAAGCACATTAGTACCACTTAAAAATAGATAAAAATGACAACAATAGTTTTAGTACTCGCAGGTTTAGCCTGTTTCGGTCTGTTCATTAAGTCAATTGACTTCTTTGAGAAAATCTAAAATAAAATGAAAACAAAAATCATAAATACGATACAACAATGGGCTCCTGAAGCCGCAAGACTCATTCCTGATTTGGATACTTTGGACGATTCTATCGCAGACTATCTGTTACTACATAAACTGGCAGAAGTTTGTTCCCAAAAAATAGGTTCTGGATCGGAAGATGAATTAGAGTGTGTTCAGGAGATAGCCAAAGTTATAAACCTTTTATATCAGGGAGGGAATCAATACACCCGGAATGCCATTGAAAATGAGTTTCTGACAGCCTTGTCTTTTGAAGAAAGCCCCGGAAGCCTAAAAAAACACATGGATTTATTTCCCATCGAATTACGAAAAGGATATATCAAAACCATTTTAGAAAACTAATTAAATAATGAAAGTTTTAAAGGGAAAAATACATTGGTCGGCTAAAATAAAAAAAGCAGTATTAGCAATCTTATTGTTTGTCCTGTTTGCCGTTTGCGTAAAGCTCGGAGGATTCGCAGGTATTTTGATCGGCTTTGTGTTTTTCTTTCTATTCTTTCAATTAATAAGCAGATGAAAAAAGAACGAAAATCAAACAGGGAAATAGTTACGGATATATTGGCAAAAATACTTTTAGCTTTTATTGTCTTCTGTATTTTCTATGCGATGTTCTTCGGTAAATAAAAAGAAGTTTATAAATCAATGAATGAAATAAATGAAAACGCAGCCAGTACGTACCTGGCACATCACTACGGTGAAATTAAAGAAGAGATCAACGAACTATCCATGCGAAAAAATTTTGCGGGAATATTTCAGGCAATCGTCAACCACATCAATCTCTTGCTTTCCAAAGGACAGATAGAGAAAATTGGGGTAAAGATCAAGTTCATCGGTTGGCTTCATAAAAGAGGTAATGAATATGTACAGTACATCATTGAAAATTTGTTTGTACGCTCTTTTGAAGGAATGAAAAGACGTTGCACTACAGAACAATGGATTTATATGTACCAGCTCATTCCCAATAACCTGAAACATGTTTATCAGCTTCAGAACACAAATTATTTAACACAAAAAACAAGTCTATGACAGCATTATTCATAGTAGCCATAGGTGTATTTGCCTATATATGTTACGTATTGCTCAAACCGGAAAAATTTTAAAACGCTTCAGCAGATGAAGAAAGATACAAAAGGAAAAATCAAGGAATGGATATCCATTATATTCTGGATACTGTTCTTCATTTCGATCATTTATCTGGCTTTTCTAAAAATTCAAATATTGCTATGAAAAAGATATTTACTGAAATGAAAGATGTAGCCCGAATTGCTTTGATATTCCTGATTGTATTGGCATTGGTCAGGCTGTTCGGATGGATGTTTAAAACCATATTTAATTAATAAAAATGAATACAGAAATTTTAGGAATAATCGTAATGTTTACCCTGTCGATATTGCTTGCAATACCCTTCGGTAAATACATTGCAAAAGTTTATGGCGGTGAAAAAACGCTGCTCGATCCGATTTTTAATCCGATAGAGCGAATCTTTTACAAAATAAGCGGTATCAATCCGCAAACAGAAATGAACTGGAAACAGCAGATGGTAGCCATGATCACGATCAATATGGTGTGGTTCCTGTTGGGAATGGTTGTTCTAATGACTCAGGGAAGCCTCCCGCTTAATCCGGATAACAATCCAAGTATGTCCGCAGACCTTGCATTCAATACCGTGATATCATTTGTGGTAAACTGTAATCTGCAACACTATTCCGGGGAATCAGGATTAAGTTATCTTGGACAATACTGGTTAATGTTCTTACAGTTCGTAAGTGCCGGAACTGGTATGGCTGCCGCAGTAGTGCTATTTAGAGCATTCAGAGACAAATCATCTGAAACCTTGGGGAATTTTTACAGCAATTTTATAAAATCATGTACACGTATTTTATTACCTGTATCATTTGTGATTGCCATAATTCTTGCATTCGATGGAGTTCCGATGACTTTTGAAGGTAAAGACGCTATTACCACTTTACAAGGTGATTCTGTGGAAGTATCAAGAGGACCCGCAGCAGCATTTGTGCCTATTAAACACGTAGGAACCAACGGAGGTGGATTCTTTGGAGTGAATTCTGCCCATCCGTTTGAAAACCCATCTTATCTGTCCAATATGGTCGAAATGGTGGCTCAGCTGATTGTACCCTTGGCTATGATCTTTGCCTTTGGTTATTTTACCAGAAGAAGAAAACTATCGTGGATGATATTTGGTGTAATGACAGTAGGTTTTTTAATGCTGGCCATTCCAAATATCAATATGGAAATGAATGGCAATCCCGCAATTGCAGCCATGGGTATAGACAATTCCTTGGGGGCTATGGAAGGAAAGGAAATTCGATTAGGAGCTCCTGCATCTGGCTTTTGGAGCATTGTCACCACTGTAATCTCTACTGGATCAGTAAACTCTATGCACGATAGTTCCACGGCATTGTCAGGAATGAATGAGCTATTAGCAATGATGATCAATGCGTTTTACGGAGGAGTCGGTGTAGGAATACTTAACTTCTTTATTTTTATCATTCTTGCTGTATTTATCAGTGGATTGATGGTAGGAAGAACACCAGAATTCTTAGGTAAAAAAGTGGAAGCTAGGGAAATGAAAATAGCCATGATTATTGCCTTGCTTCATCCTTTCCTGATATTAGTAGGAACAGCATTAGCCGCTGCATCACCACAATATACTATGGACTCTCTAAATAACCCGGGATTTCACGGATTGAGCGAAATGCTATACGAGTTCACTTCGTCATCTGCCAATAATGGTAGTGGTTTTGAAGGATTGGGAGATAATACACCTTGGTGGAATATTGCAACAGGATTTGTACTTATTCTTTCAAGATTCTTACCGATCATTGGTCCGGTAGCCATTGCAGGCTTGTTAGCTCAAAAGAAATTTATACCAGAGGGAGACGGAACCCTGAAAACCGATACGGCAACTTTCGGACTAATGGTATTCGCTGTAATCGCAATCGTAGCTGCCTTAGCATTCTTCCCGGTATTGGCATTAGGTCCTATTGCAGAGTACTTTTCACTTTATTAAACTGATTAAAGAATTTAGAAATGAACAATAATACATCATTGTTTCAAAAAGATATGGTTCAGGAAGCACTGAAACAATCTTTTGTGAAACTCAATCCGAAAACCATGTTCCGTAATCCGGTCATGTTTACTGTATGGATCGGTACTTTGGTTATGCTAGCCGTGAGTTTATGGACGTTGGCAGGAGCTCAGGGACAAGGAAGTTTTGGTTATAATTTTACCGTCTTTATTATCCTTTTGCTTACCCTGTTATTTGCCAATTTTGCCGAGGCAATTGCTGAGGCAAGAGGTAAAGCACAAGCAGATAGTTTGCGTAAGACAAGAGAAGAAACGCCTGCAAGATTAAAAAATGGGAAAACGATCTCCTCTGCTCAATTACAAAAAGGTGATGTTTTCATCTGTGAAGCTGGCGACATCATTCCTTCTGATGGGGAAATTATTGAAGGCTTAGCGACCATCGATGAAAGTGCAATTACCGGAGAATCTGCTCCTGTGATTCGTGAAGCAGGTGGCGACAAAAGTTCTGTTACCGGTGGTACCAAAGTTTTGTCCGATAAAATCGTGGTGCAGGTAACAACGCAACCGGGCGAAAGCTTCCTGGACAAGATGATTGCCTTGGTAGAAGGTGCAGCCCGACAAAAAACACCAAATGAAATTGCTTTAACCATTTTGTTAGCAGGATTTACACTTGTGTTTATCATTGTCTGTGTGACGCTTAAGCCATTTGCTGATTATGCAAATGTGGGGATTACCATTGCTTCTTTTATCTCTTTATTTGTATGTCTTATCCCGACTACCATTGGAGGATTGTTGTCTGCAATCGGTATTGCAGGGATGGACAGAGCATTGAGAGCCAATGTTATTACAAAAAGTGGTAAAGCGGTAGAAACCGCAGGTGATATCGATGTCTTATTATTGGATAAAACAGGAACAATCACGATTGGTAACCGTAAAGCAACTCATTTTCATCCAACAAATGGTATTGACGAGAAAAGATTAATTAAAGCGGCTGTATTAAGCTCCATGGCTGATGAAACTCCTGAAGGTAAATCGATTATCGAATTAGCAGGTATCAACCCTTTGAGTTACGAAGTCAAAAATCCTCAATTCATCAAGTTTACAGCAGAAACTAGAAGTTCAGGTATAGACTATGAGAATGTGCGTGTCCGAAAAGGTGCAACCGATGCGATAAAAAATCTGGTTACAAAAGCAGGTAATAACTTTCCAAAAGAGGTCGAAGAAAGAGTGAAAGCCATCTCTTCTAATGGAGGTACACCGTTGGTCGTATCAGAGAATGAAATCGCATTGGGTGTAATTGAGCTACAGGACATCATCAAACCGGGTATTCAAGAACGTTTCGAACGGCTGCGTAAAATGGGTATCAAAACCGTCATGGTAACGGGCGACAATCCTTTGACTGCTAAATTTATCGCTGAGAAGGCAGGTGTGGACGATTTCATCGCAGAAGCAAAACCCGAAGACAAGATGAATTACATCAAAAAAGAACAGTCGGAAGGTCGCTTGGTCGCTATGATGGGTGATGGAACAAACGATGCTCCGGCTTTAGCACAAGCTGATGTGGGTGTAGCAATGAATTCTGGTACTCAGGCAGCAAAAGAAGCAGGAAACATGGTCGATCTGGATAACGATCCGACCAAATTGATTGAAGTCGTAGAAATCGGAAAACAATTGCTGATGACCCGTGGTACATTGACTACTTTCAGTATTGCGAATGATGTGGCTAAGTATTTTGCCATCATTCCAGCACTGTTCATCACAGCGATTCCTGCATTGCAAGGACTGAATATTATGAATTTACACAGTCCGGAAAGTGCAATACTATCAGCTGTAATTTTCAACGCAATCATCATTCCGATGTTGATTCCATTAGCATTGAAAGGTGTAGCTTACAAACCTATTGGAGCAAGTGCATTACTTCGAAGAAACCTGTTCATTTATGGTTTAGGCGGTGTACTGATACCTTTTGTAGGAATCAAGCTGATAGATATGCTTATATCCGTTTTCTTTTAATCCTTTATAAAATTTAGATAAAATGAAAAAACATATTTTGCCCGCAATAAAATTGACTGCTGTTATGATCCTGTTTTTTACAGTCATTTACCCACTTGCAGTCTGGGGTATCGCACAGTTTGCTCCTAATGCTGGAAAAGGAGAAATTATAGAACACAACGGAAAGAAACATTATGTCAATATTGGTCAGTCTTTCACAGAGGATAAGTATTTCTGGTCAAGACCATCGGCCGTAGATTACAATGCTGCTGGTTCAGGAGGTAGTAACAAAGGTCCTTCTAATGAGGAATATTTAGCAGAGGTTCAGGCACGAATTGATACTTTTTTAGTACATAATCCCGGAATTGATAAATCTGAAATACCTGTTGACTTAGTTACTGCCAGCGGAAGTGGATTGGATCCGAACTTTTCCGTTCAGGCTGCCAAGGTACAGGTAGCACGAATCGCTGAAACAAGGGGGATTGATGAGGTTAAATTGAATCAATTAATTGATGAACAAACCGAAAAACCTTTGTGGGGCATGTTTGGTCCCGAAAAGATCAATGTACTTAAATTAAATATCGCTCTGGATCAACTTAAATAAGTAATTCCTAAAAAAACTTACAGGTTTTCAAATGTGTGTGTAGCCATTGAAAATGCCTTGTAGGAGTAATTCAATAAACAGTAAAATTTTAATAATTCAAAAATGAAACCATCATGATTTATTCAACCACACAGGGAGGATAAATCTGATAGCTTCATCACGTTTAAAAATCAAATTAATAAGATGAAAAAAATAATTATGTTCTCAGCTATTCTTCTGGGAGCAACAGGAAGTGTATGTGCTCAGGAAACTGAAAAAAAGCCGTTAACCATCAGTGGATATGCTGAGGTATATTATCAGCAGGATTTTAATAACCCGAAATCCAATACCAGACCCGGATTTGTGTACAGCCACAACCGCAACAATGAAGTGAGTCTAAATTTGGGATTTATAAAAGCAGCTTATGAAACAGAAAATATGAGAGCAAATCTGGCTCTTGGAGTAGGTTCTTATATGAATGCTAATTATGCAGCCGAAGAAGGCGTGCTGAAAAATATATATGAAGCAAATGTAGGGGTGAAACTATCTAAAACGAAGAATTTATGGTTAGATGCAGGTATCTTGCCATCTCACATTGGCTTTGAAAGTGCTATCGGAGCGGACTGCTTTACATTGACAAGAAGTATGATGGCTGATAATTCGCCCTATTTTGAAACCGGAGCTAAGTTGTCGTATGCTACCGATAATGGAAAATGGAATATGGCGGTATTGGTGTTGAATGGCTGGCAACGTATCCAACGTGTTGAAGGGAATAGCACACCAGCTTTTGGTCATCAATTAACTTACCGTCCTTCGGATAAAGTGACTTTAAACAGTAGTTCTTTCATAGGCAACGACTTCCCTGATGAAGAGCGTAAGATGCGTTACTTCCACAATCTGTATGGGCAGTTTCAAATCAGCAATCAATTTGCATTGATCGCTGGCTTTGATATCGGCGCACAACAAAAAGAAAAAGCAAGTGATGACTATGATACATGGTATACGCCTGTACTGATTGCGAAATACAGCCCTACTGAAAAAATAAGCATCGCTGCAAGAGGAGAATATTACCACGATAAGAATGGCGTTATCATCGCCTCGGGAACGGAAAACGGATTTCAAACATTTGGGGCTTCACTCAACGTTGATTATCAAATTCTGCCTAATTTGGTATGGAGAACAGAAGTTAAAAGCTTAAATAGTAAAGATGCCATTTTCTTAAACAGAGATGACAATATGAAAAAAGACAACGTTATGGCGGTTACATCGCTGGCGATACGTTTCTAAATATTTCCATTTACTAATGATTCCCCTGGACAATTTGTCTAAGGGGAATTTGTAAATTTATATAAGCAAACAGATTGTATGGACGAAAGAAAAAGTGCAGAACATTTTTTAGACCTCATTCAGAAATCCCGAAGAGGAAAATTCAAGCTCTATATCGGGATGAGTGCTGGTGTGGGTAAAACCTATAGAATGTTACAGGAAGCACATACGCTATTGCGAAACGGTATCGATGTGAAAATCGGATATATCGAAACACACAAAAGACCAGAGACCCATGCTTTGTTGGATGGGCTTCCGATCATTCCACGCAGAAAACTTTTCTATAAAGGGAAAGAACTCGAAGAACTGGATCTGCAAGCCATTATAAACCTTCGTCCGGAAGTTGTGATTGTAGACGAATTGGCTCATACCAATATTGAAGGCAGCAATAACGAAAAAAGATGGCAAGATGTACTCGATATTTTAGATGCGGGTATCAATGTCATCAGTGCTGTCAATATTCAACACATTGAAAGTTTGAATGAAGAAGTACGGGAAATTACGGGGATTGATGTACAGGAACGTATTCCCGACAGCGTAGTCGCTCAGGCAGATGAGGTAGTCAATATCGACCTTACAGCAGAAGATCTGATAGATCGTTTAAAAGCCGGAAAAATTTATGAAAGCTCTAAAATAACAGCAGCACTTAATAATTTTTTTAAGAGCGAGCATATTTTGCAGCTTCGTGAGTTGGCGTTAAAGGAGGTAGCTTCGCAGGTGCAGCGAAAAGTAGAAACCGAAGTAGTATTTACAAGAAGTGTCAAAAAAGAACGTTTCCTGGCCTGTATCAGTTCAAACGAAAAAACTGCAAAAAACGTTATTAGGAAAACGGCACGATTAGCTAATTATTACAACAGCAAATGGTATGTGATGTATGTGCAAATACCTAAGGAAAGTTCTGATAAAATCGCTCTAGATAAACAACGGCATTTGATTAATAATTTTAAATTAGCTACAGAATTAGGGGCAGAAATAATTAAGGTGAAAGCAAAAAATACCACTAAGGCAATCATCAAAGAATGTGAAGATCGTAAGATAACAACAGTGTGTATAGGTAAACCACATTTAAACTTAGCTAAGATTATATTAGCAACTGACACATTTAATGCCTTACTGAACAAGCTGTCACAAGAAAATATTGATCTCGTAATACTATCATAAAATGAGAATTAAAGCAAAATTAACGGTTGGAGTTGGTGCTCTATTTTTACTGATACTGGCACTGGCAATTGTTAGTGGCTGGTATGTAAACCAACTGAAAAAAGACACTAATAATATCTTAGTTGCCAATTACAATACCTTACAGTATGCCCGCAACATGCTGTTGTCTTTGGAAGATGTTCGTTCAGACAAATCCGCTGTAGATACTTTTCAAAAAAATCTCGATCTGCAAAAGCAGAATGTAACTGAGATTGGAGAAATCGAAGCTACCAATCTTATCGTTAAACATTTTAAAGATTTAAAAGAAAACCCCGAAGATTCTATAGTTATATCATCCATAAGGAAAGACATCACGGAGTTAATGCGTCTAAATATGGAGGCGATCAACCGAAAAAGTGATATAGCCGATGATACAGCTCAAAAAGCAATTGTCATCATTTCAGTTACTGGTTCACTTTGCTTCCTGATTGCATTTATTTTACTGGTCAATTTGCCTTCTAATATAGCCAACCCGATTAAGGAATTAACCGATAGTATAAAAGAAATAGCCGGGCAGAATTATAAAAAGAGGGTGCATTTTGAAAGCCATAATGAGTTTGGTGACTTGGCAAAATCATTCAATACGATGGCGGAGAAGCTGGAAGAATATTCCGAGAGTAAGCTCGATAAAATCCTAAAAGGTAAAAAACGAATTGAAACGTTAATTGATAATCTTCATGATCCAGTTATCGGTATCGATGAAAACAAAAAAGTGCTTTTCGCTAATGAAGAGGCATTAAATATTTGTGGTCTAAAAAAAGAAGAATTCATTGGTAAACAAATACAGGATGTAGCCGTTACCAATGATTTAATTAGAAGTATTATCAAGGATATTTTTCTTCCAAAGCCCGAAAATGCTAAATCCGAACAATTAAAGATTTATGCAGACAGAAAGGAAAGCTACTTTGAAAAAGAGGTGGTGGATATCAACATCGTTCCAACCGGAGAAGCAGACAGTGAATTTATAGGTCAGGTTATTCTTCTGAGAAATATCACACCATTTAAAGAACTGGATCTGGCAAAGACCAATTTTATGGGAACTGTTTCCCATGAATTTAAAACACCTATTGCGTCGATACAGTTAGGTATTCAAATTCTGGAGAATGAAAAGACAGGTCACTTAAATGAGGAACAAAAAGGACTGGTTAATGGTATAAAAGACGATGCTGACCGCCTTTTAAGAATTACCGGAGAACTACTAAACATCACACAGGTTGAAAGTGGGGCTATTCAAATAAACTTAATTAGTTCAGAAATAAAGCCTATGATTGAATATGCTGTTAACGCAAATAAATCTGCTGCTGAGTACAAGAATATTAAAATCGATGTTGATATAGAGGATAATACACTGGTTGCTGCCGATAGTGAAAAAACGGCATGGGTTCTTACCAATCTCATCTCCAATGCCGTTCGGTATTCGTATGAGAATGCTACAATTGATGTCAAAGTTGAAAAGACAGAAAATCAAATAAGATTTTCTGTAACAGATACGGGTCAAGGCATACAACCTCAATTTTTGAATAAAATCTTCGAACGTTATTTCCGCATTCCCGGCACCAAAAAAGAAGGTACTGGTTTAGGCTTAAGTATCAGCAAAGAGTTTATTGAAGCTCAGGGAGGAAAAATCTGGGTAGAGAGTGAGTATGGTGCTGGTAGTACTTTTTGCTTTACGCTAAATTCCATAGATAAACACTTCTAACATATTAATACCAATAATTTAAGTGTTCGAGCTAATATAATTTAGTTCGTTGTTGACACTTTTATCATATTTTTCAAATGCATAAATTTTATAGAGATAAACTAAAAGAACTTGATGAACGAATTGAAGTATATAAAATTGAGTTTGATGAACCAATCCAACTGGCAGAGGCATCCGTTTCTCTCATCCTAAATTATCTTAAGGAAGTTAAACTATATGTTCTGGAAAAAGGATTTGACAAAGAAGAAGATGAAATATATTTCTTTAAAAAACTGAAGCCAGATATTTTGTCTAAATTAATATACTATAATGCTATTTTTAAGATTGAATCGAAAAAACCTCACGGCTCATATAAATTAATAAAAAAGTATCTTATCAACGAACAAATAAGGCTGAAAAAATACTTTGATAATAATTTGGAGTTTTATAAATACTATAGAACGAATAGCACTTTTTTGGATCAAAAATATTTTGTAAGGGGTAAACATGATATCAAGCTTAGCCTTGACACATATTTTTTTGAATCAGATCATAATTTTTCAACATCCCACGATTATAAAGTTGCAAAAATTTTGGCAAATGATTTAATACAAGTCTATTTGGAGGATCGGCTTTCCTACTTACAAAAAAGGAGCAAACCAATAAATCATTCAAATTTAAATTGGACCTCAAGTAAAACTGCATTAATAGAGTTAATTTATGCATTGCACTCTCAAGGAGTATTCGAAAATGGAAATGCAGATGTAAAGCATATTGCAAAGTATTTTGAAAGCATTTTCAATATCGAATTAGGTGATTTTTACCATACGTTTATGGAAATTAAATCTCGAAAAATAAACCGTACCAAATTTATTGACGCATTACGTGAAGGGTTGACAAAAAAAATGAACGAGCAGGACGAAAAGTAGAATTATCTTAAACCCTGTCTAGCCGAATGGCTATCCCTTGACTGAACAATCGCCTGCGGAACTTCTTTCTGTTCTGTAGGCTCTTCTTTAGTTTCGGGCGTAATAGACAACTGTATCTTTCGTTCAACGGAAGCCAATTCCGTTTTAAGTTCGCTCAATCGGTTTTCTTTAGACCAGGTTCCATTGATTACTTCATGAAGAACAGGCAGGTCTTTTTGTATCTCTGCAACTTTCTTTTTTTCCTGCTCAATATAGCTTGGTAGTTTTTCCAGTGCGTTTAAAAAATTCATAGCCGCCAGTTTTTCATCTTTAGCAATGATTCCGTTATTAAACGTGTATTTTATATTCCCTTCGCCTTGTATTAAAAAGCGGTTTACCCGAATATCCATACCTTCTTTTTCGGACATTTCAGTTTTGACCAATAACTGAAAACCGTACAAACTACCTATTTCCTGATAATCGCCACCCGTTCGGGCTTTATCTGCTATTTGATTGAGTTTTGCTCCAATCTGTTTGACATCAGCATTCGGCGATAATCCGTCTAATTGAATTAGATTTACAATAGCTCCGTCCGAACGTTTTTGTACCCGTTGTTGCAGATTGTTCCAGTCAAGGCTCATACGGTTAACTCGGGATTCTGCACTTTGAAGCATTTCTGTAAAATCGTGTAATTTGTATTTAGCACTTGACTTGGAGCGGTTAAACGCTTGCTTTTCACTTTCCAATCCTGCTATCTGTTTTTCTATTTTGGCTTTATCCAACAAATCAGTATTACCCGAAAGGATAGCAACATACTCCGAAAAGTTCATGCCTGATTTTTCGTCCATACTACCTTCGTCAATCGTTCGCTTACCGAGATTGTTGTTTTTTAACTGGTCAATAAAAAGTTGTTTATTGTACAGCAGATTGAACTTATAGCTATCCAACGATTTTTCTACGGCATAGATCACCACATCTACTTTGTTATCTGCAAAGAACTTGGCAATTTCATTGCCTTTTCGGATAGCCCGACCATCACGTTGAGCCAAATCGCTCGGTCGCCAAGGTGTATCCAGATGATGAATAGCTACCGCTCTTTTCTGTGCGTTCACACCTGTACCCAACATACTCGTAGAACCAAACAACACGCGGATTTTACCTTCGTTCATTCCTTTAATGAGTTCCTTGCGTTGATTATCCGTTTTCGCTTCCTGAATGAAGCGGACTTCATGTGCGGGAATGTTATGATCTTCTACCAATTTGCGTTTGATTTCGGAATAGACATTCCATTCATTTGGTTTGTAGGTTCCCAAATCAGAAAAGACAAACTGTGTACCTTTTTGTGCGTTGTATTGGTTGTAATAATTGGCAATGTTCATCGCACAATGCGAAGCCTTATTGTCGGGATGATCGTCATACGCACTGCTTACCATTCGCATATCCAGTGACATCTTACGGGCATAGTCGGTAGCAATCAACATCTTTGCTTTTTCTTCTGTCGGACTTAAAGGAGCTCTACCCAATAAAGTCGCATCACCCGATTTTGCAAACTGCATTAAGCTTTGAATGAAATGGTCCTGATCAGGTGTTGGCGGAATATTGTACAGGATTTCATTTTTATTCGGGCGGTCAATCCCAATATCTTTTGCTGTTCTATAATCCGTAATTTCAGAATAGAACTGAGCCAGCTCCGGCACTTTGATAAAGTAACGAAACCGCTCTTTTGCTACAATATTATTCGCTACCGAAAACTCATAATCGGTTGTTTTTCTTGCATAAATGGCTGCCCAAGCATCAAAGGAATATATACCTTGTTTTTCCATTGCTCGTGGTCGCAGATACTTGAACAAGAGGTATAATTCGGTTAAGGAATTACTGATGGTTGTTCCTGACAAAAAAGTGGCTCCCATATCTGCATTGATGCGTTCCTGAATGGTGCGGATAGCAAAAAGCAGGTTCAATGCCTTTTGGCTGCCGTCCACATTGCCCAAGCCGGCAACCCTTGTATGCCTTGTGTTGAACATCAGGTTTTTGAATTGGTGGCTTTCGTCCACAAACAAATGGTCTATGCCCATCATCTTAAAATCCACCACATCATCTTTGCGGTTTTCAATATCGTGTTGCAGGGTTTTGAGTTTGACTTCGAGGTTTTCTTTCCGCTTGATTACTCCGGCAAGCATACCTCTGGTAACTTCCTTGCCTTGCGATTGCAATGCATCGAGGTTTCGCTCTACGCTGTCCAATTCTAATTCGAGTATTTCCTTTTGTATTTCGGGCGATTGTGGTATCATTCCGAATTGGTCTTGTGTGAGGATTACACAATCCCAATCGTTATTTTTAATATCCCCGAAAATCCGTAGGCGTTTTTGAGGTGTAAAATCCTCTTTACCCGGAAATAGGATTTTAGCGTGTGGGTAAGCAGTGCGGTAGGCTTCGGCAATTTCGTGAACATTGCTTTTCAGCCCGATAATCATCGGTTTGTGTGCCAGTCCCAAACGCTTCATTTCCTGTGCAGCCGTACACATAACCAACGTTTTTCCTGCACCTACTTCGTGGTCGCAGATAGCACCGTTGTTCAGCTTTATCATCCAAACCGTGTCCTTTTGGCTGGAATACAAATCTTCAATGCCCAATGCCTTACGGTCTAAGCCCGGAAAGTCCTGATGGCTTCCGTCATAGTTCGGTCGGACGAAGCAGTTAAAAGTGTCGTTGTATTGGTCGGTCAGCCTGTTTTTAAACTCATCGTTTTGGGCGTGTAGCCACTCGGTAAAAGCGGTACGGATTTCGTCAATCTTGGTGTTCGCCATTTGTATGGCTTCCATATCCCGCACTTTGACCTCTTGGTCGTCAACCTTAATTTTCTTGGTAATATCAGGCGTGGTATTGACAAGGGCGTGTTTGAGCAGGGCAATCCCGTCAAACGTCCGGCTTTCTGCTTTGACAGCGTATTTTTCCCATATATGCAAATTCTTACGTTCGCACTTTACTGAAAAGTCATCCGAACTTTCAGAGTAATGAACGAGTACATCCGTATCAAAAAGATGTGAAGCAAAACGGGCATAAATGCCAGTGGGTATCCAGCGTTCGCCGAGGTTAAAATCGAGTTCCTCAAATTCGATACGTCTTGGTCGGGCTTCTTCCAAAACCGTAAGGCTTGCTTTGGCTTCGATATCATCGGGATTGCGTTCGAGGTAGGTTCGTACCTCCTCGGCTTTCTCCACTACGTTGCCAGCAATCCAGCGTTCGGATATTTCATATTCCCGTTGTAGAGGATTGTAGAAAATACGACCGTGTAAAGCTGCTTTCAAAGCATCATCGGTCATACTGCTGATTTCGGACATATAGTCCAAATCCACGCTTCCGTATTTGTTCAGCGAAGCCGCTAATGCTTCTTCGGGATTGTCCGTTGCTATGGTTGCGGTAGAAAAACTTACAGGTCGGCTGAATATATCCGCCTTGTGGGTTACGCCACCAACAACACGCTCCAAATAAGGGATTTCCTTACCGGAACTATCCGTTTTAATGAGCTTGATATTATCGGCACTGTTGAGGTTGCCATATCTTTTAACAAAGGCATCGTATAAACGGTTAAGGTTTTCCCTTTCTTCCTTGTATTCAGTCTGATGCTGTGCCTCTTTGGTGTAAAGCTCTTGGTAAACATCACGCACCCCGATATACGCTTCGGCTCTTGCTCTTTGTAAAGGTGGTAGCTGCAAAGGGTGGAAAACTGCCATACCGTCTGATGTATCTACATCTTGCAGATGACCGACCCAACCATTATCCACAACAAGGCAATCGTTACGGTGGTACGATTCCAGTTCGCCACTATAAGTAGCAGATTCGGGAATGGTATCGGGAACGGCTGGCTTATCAGCTTGGCCATTCCCGTTTATTTGTGAAAACAGGTCGCCGATAGCTTCCTGTTTTTTACCATTGATAGATGTATTTCCATTGGTGGCTCTATTAGTAACAGGCGGCGTAAAAGGTTGCTGCATCGCACTACTGAACAGGTCGGGCTGGCGACCTATTGTACCTCTTCTTTTTTTCGTGCTTTGTCTTTTGGTTGTTGTCGTTCTTTTGGGCGGAGCAAGAACCATTACAGGCTCGTCTATATTTTGAAACAGGTCAAAAATGCTTAGTTGCTTTAATTCCTGCGGGCTTTCCTGATGGATTACGGGCGTGGGTACAGGTTGCGGTTTTTGCTGAATGATTACAGGCTCAATAACTGGAGGTGTAACATTTGGTTCAACTGGAATTTGGATAACTGGCTCATCGTCCCGTTCGCCTTTGTATAAATTCAAATTCAGGTGCTTGCCAAAATCTTCGGAAAGCATTTGTTTGAGGTCTTTGGAAATCCCTTCAACGCCGCCTTTATGCGTATAGATTAGGGCAGGTTGCCCGTAAGGGTCGGTATCTAATTTACGGTCGGTATGCACAATTCTTGTGCTGTCCTGAAAGAGTGCATTGCCCGGTGTATTGTATTCTGTTTGGCTGCTTCGGCAAAACAGATCTTCCCTTTCGGTCAGATTTTGTTTTGCCGTATTTTTTTGCAGTATAATGAGGTCGCTTCCGACTTCCGTACCTGCATATTCCGTAAACAGGTTGTTGGGTAAGCGAACAGCCGAAACCAAATTATTATCCTGCATCAACGCCCTGCGTATGGGTTCATTCTTAGGACTATTCAGAATGCCCTGCGAAGTAATGTAAGCCAGCAAACCGCCCTCACGGAGCATATCAGCACCTTTCAGGAAAAAGTAATTGTGTATGCTTCGGGCAGCCTGTACTTTTGCGCTATCCCTGTTTCGGGAATAGGAAAGGTCGAAAACGGAAGTATCGCCAAACGGTATATTGCTGGCAATAACATCATAGCTGTTTTGTTCCTTTTCAGGAATTTCCTCAAAACCACTTATACGGATATTGCTTTCGGGATAAAGCTGTTTTAAAATCTTGCCTGTGAGCAAATCCTTTTCATAGGCAGTAACACTGGCTTTTCGATTTTCTGAAATGGATTGTATGAATGAGCCGATACCTGCGGATGGTTCGAGGAATTTATCAATGTTCAGACCGCTTTCACGCAAGGTTACGGAAATCGCATCTATTACCTGTGGCGGTGTATAAAAAGCCGTCAGAACAGAGCTTTTCATACTATCCACATACCTGCGGTATTGCTTTTCGTCTTCTGAATTTTCTTTGAGTAACTGGTGGAGTTCCTGCGTAATCGGGAAAAGGTCGTGTTCTGTTTTTCTCCAATGATTGATGTCTATTTCGTTCGCTATGGGGTTCAACACGAATTTAAGACCACCAAATCCGCTGTATTGCATCATTAGCAGTCTTTCGCCTACGGTGGCTTGTCGTTTCTCCTTTTCCAGTTTAAAAGCAATTCGCAGGGCATCAATATTCAGTTGGAGATGTTGGCGTTTATTGAAGCCCATTTTCCTCTATCCAGATTGCGATGGTTCCGGTTATTTCGGTATAGAGCAGGTCAAACTCAGGACCGTTTGCGAAGTCATCGTTTAGTTCATAGCTGGAGAAAACAGGCTCACAAACAGGGAGCATTTTAAGTGCGAATGGTCGCAGTTCCTCGTCTGCCATTATGGTGTCAAACTCATTGCATACCACCTGAAAAATGGTGTCGAACCTGGAGAAGTGTAAGCCTTCAAACAGGATGTAGTTAGCGATCTCATCGCACTGGTCGATGGAGTTTCCTGAACGAAAAGCACCTTCATAAGCATTGGCAGCCCACGATGAACGTTGTTCTATAAACTTGTTGTCGTATGCCTTTTCAGGAAAACTGGCATACAGTAGTTCCCGTAGTCGTAATCTGAAATACGATAGGTCTTTTTGTTGTGTATCCATATAGAATTTTATTTAGAATTGTTACCTGAACCATAAATTTAGGGCCGATCGCAGAAGCGTTTATGGAAGTTGAATGGTTTGGCGTTGAATGGCAGGATTTGGCGTAATTAAAAATACAGGCGGATTAATTTATTAATTTTGCAATGATGTATAAACAATAACACAATGAACTATCAAACCTATCAACCAAGTGAAGACTTAACATCACTTATCAAATGTTATTGGACATTGGAAGTGCCTGCCGAATACAGTTCAGAAAAACAAAGGATTGTTCCTGACGGCTGTATGGAATTGATATTTATATTGGGAGATGACATAAAACGATATACTTCTGAAAATGAATTTATTATTCAGCCAAGAGCAATAGTCGTAGGGCAAATCACCGAACCATTCATTATCCAGCCTTTCGGTTATGTTCACTGTTTTGCAACTCGTTTTTATCCTTATGGAGTTGCCAACTTTATAAAAACACCTCTTAAAAATTTAGAAAACAAAGAAACACCAATAGCTGAACTTTTCGGGCAATCAACAGCCAATGAACTGGAGCAAAAAATCATTCACGCAACCGACACACAACAAAGAATTGAGATAATCGAAACTTTTCTATTCGACAAACTCAACGAAAAATCTACAATTGACAGTATTGTAAAATCAACCGTTAACACGCTTATTGCAACGAGCGGAAGTTCGCCAATCAAAGCTATCTTAAAAGAAGACTTATCGAAACGCAGACAGCTCGAAAGGAAATTTTTGAAACAAATCGGAATGAGCCCAAAACAGTTAGGAAAGGTTGTCAGATTGCAAACCGCCTTAAAACTACTGCTCAACCAAAAGACGGGAACATTTACCGAAATTGCTTACGAAAGCGAGTATTATGACCAAAACCATTTCATTAAAGACTTCAAAGAATTTACGGGTATAACGCCAAAAGAGTTTCTTGGAAAAGAACAAATGATTTTATCTTCTCTTTTTTACACGAACGATTAGTGTGTCGTATTTTTACTATTTCGTGAGTTTCACGCAATTTAACTTTGCATTAAAATTCATAAGATGAAAAGGATTATAGCAAGTGTTGTAATGCTGATTGCAATTGGCTTTTTGGCTTGCAACGACACAAAAAACAAAGAAGAAAAAGCAGAAAATATACAAACTAAAAAAGTAAATGATATGAACAACTTAATTTCAATTGTAGAAATTTCGGTAACAGACTTTGCAAGAGCAGTAAAATTTTATCAAACTGTTTTAGGCATTGCTATTGAAGAAATGGAAATGGACGGAAATCAAATGGGTGTTTTACCGAACGACGAAGGTACGGTAAACGTGGTTTTGGTAAAAGGTAACGATTACAAACCAACAACAGACGGTGCTGTTCTCTATCTCAATGCAGGTAACGACTTGCAACCAATGCTTGACAAAGTTGCACAAAATGGCGGACAAGTAATCGTTCCAAAAACTGAAATCAGTCCTGAAATGGGCTACTTCGCTTTATTCATTGACACGGAAGGAAACAAATTGGGACTACATTCAGCACAGTAAAACGATGAAGACAGGAACAAAACTATTTATCGCTGTTATCGGTTTGCTCTTGATTTGTGCTTGGACTATAAAACAGACAGATGACATCAAAAAAACACAATGGCTTATCGGAACTTGGGAGAACAAGACCCTGAAAGGTACTATTTACGAAACGTGGAAAAAAATAAGCGACAATGAACTTTCAGGAATGAGCTATATCGTAAAAGACAAAGACACCATTGTTTTTGAAACCATACGATTGGTGCAAGAGCAAGAAGTGCTGTTTTATATTCCGACAGTCAAAAATCAGAATGATGGTTTACCTGTACGTTTTACAGCCAAACTCATTTCGGAAAATCAAATGATATTTGAAAATCTGCAACACGACTTTCCGCAAATCATTTCTTATACCAACACTGACACGAACACTTTAGTAGCTGAAATATCAGGAACTAAAAACGAACAGGAGCGTAAGCAAACTTTTTCAATGAAGCGAGTGAAATAAAGTAAATTTTATTGGTTATTTAAGATTTGTAGCATCCTGCCAATCTCAATATCTATTCTTGAAAAGGCAAACCATTTTTTGCCCAGGTCTTTGAGTGATGCCCCGATGTGGTAAAGTTCTGTATGGTCAATAATCAGAAATCGGTCATGAGCATCAGATAAGAGCTCAATTTCAATAGCAGGATATTGGCTGTTGTAGCGTTGCAGATCAAGATGTAATTGGTTACTGATATTTTTAGTATAAATCTTTACAGTTACTGATTGCTCACGCTTCCCAAGCAATGTGAGGACTGTATCGTCAACATAATTATCAATGAGTATAATTGAAATTTTGGCACTTCGGATAATATCAGAAATAAAGGTATAAGCGTCAAATATTTGTCCATCATAGAAAATACCTTTTTCGCTATGGAGTTTATCGCTTTCCAAAGCCTTAAAGATTTCCTCAAATTTCTGGTCGGCTTCTAACTGCTTCAATTCAATCTTATCCAAACGATGAAATAAAGAAGCGTTGCTGATAAGCATTCGTCGCATTTCTACAAAGGCTTCCATAATTTCAACACTGACTTTAACCGCTATATCTGAACGGAGTATGGCAGAAGCCATTGCAACCCCTTGTTCAGTAAAAACATAGGGCAAATACCGTCTTCCACCGTAGCTTAAACTTGAGGTTCCAATTTGGAACCTCAAGTTTTCAACTTCCTCTTCGGTCAGTTGAAAGCAAAAAGAAACGGGAAACCTTTCAATATTTCTTTTTACTGCTTTGTTGAGGTTCTTTGTTTCCACTTGATATAAGGAAGCGAGGTCGCTATCCAGCATCACTTGCTTTCCACGTATGGAATAAATCAGATTTCTGATTTCCTTTGTGCTAATGGTAGGCTTATTTTCCATTACTTTTTGTAGCTTTTATTTTTGGCAAACTCAAAAGAGGTTTTGCAATCCTCATTCAACACGATATAAGCATCGAATTTCTTTCCGGCTTTGCTTTTCATTCCTTTGATAAGTGAAGTTTTCTTTTTATTGACAAGGTTTTCAATATCGGCTAAGCCGATTTGTACGCCACACACATTGCGGAACTGTAACCAATTACAAACTTCATCAGGACACTTCACTATTTTATCACGGATAATGAGTTGTTGGCTTTTGCATTTCGGGCAAACCAATTTAGGCAGGTTGTTTTGTGCAATGGAAGTTTGTAACAATTCATTGGTAATAGATGAGGCGTAAGTTTCCATTTCTTTTTGAAATGCCTCTGCATCTGCTTCGTTATTTTCGATTTTTTGCAAAGCCAATTCCCATTCGGCGGTCATTGCCACATCCGCAATTTTACGATCTTTGACCAATTCGTACACCTGCAATCCCTTTTCGGTAGGGATTAGGGATTTTTTTTCTCGTTGGATATAGTTGCGGGTAAACAGGGTTTCTATTATTGCGGATCTGGTAGCCGGAGTACCAATACCGATGTTTTGTAAAACCTTGCGTTCATCTTCATTTTCGATTTCCTTTCCGGCAGTTTCCATAGCCGACAAAAGTCCTGCTTCAGTATAAAGCCCTGGTGGTTTGGTTTTCTTTTCCAAAACGGAGGCTTCTTTTATTTTTAGTTCATCGCCTTTTTTCAGTTCGGGCAAATCCTGTACAGGTTCGGTATTATCATCTGAAAAACTACCTTTGATGGAACGCCAGCCTGCTTCTATAACCTTACAACCCTTTACTGTAAAATCATAATGCAACGCTTGTAAACCTACATCGGTTATCTCTTTGATACAGGCTTGTGAAAGGGCTTCGAGCAATCGAAAGGCAATCATATCATAAACGGAGTTTTCCTTTGCGTTCAGGGCTGATGGGATTTTATCAGTAATCAATAATCCGTGGTGGTCGGTAACACGCAAATCGTTTACAATACGTTTATTGAACCGTCCCCATTTCAATTTCCCTACGGCTTGCTTGCAGGTTTCGCTGTCCTGCAAAGCCCTTACGAGGTTGGGGATTTCTGCCCACATATCTTCAGGAATGTACTTGCTTCCGGTGCGTGGGTATGTGATAAACTTCCTTTCGTAAAGGCTTTGGGCAATATTGAGCGTTTCTTCCGCAGAAAGGTTCAGCTTTTTGTTGGCTTCTTTTTGCAAGCCAGTAAGGTCGAACAATAGAGGCGGTTGCTCTGTAATGCTTTTGGTTTCCACCGATGTAACCGTTGCCGTTTTACTTCGCTGAATGGCTTTCAGCGTATCATCGGCAAGTTTTTGGTCTTCCCATTTGGTTTTGGAAAGGCTTTTAAAATCTATCAGTTCTTTGTTGTGCGATAACTGTATCTGCCAGTATTTCTTTACCGAGAAATTTTTGTTTTCCAAATAGCGTTTGCATATCAAAGCCAGTGTAGGCGTTTGCACTCTTCCGAGCGAATAAATGCCATTTCCTGCGGCTATGCTCAACGCCTGTGTAGCATTGATGCCCACGAGCCAATCGGCACGGCTTCTGCCTTGTGCCGCCTGGTACAATCCATCAAACTGTTTTCCATCTTTGAGGTTATCAAACCCTTGCTTAATGGCTTTTTCGGTAAGCGAACTAATCCAAAGCCGTTCAAAAGGCTTGTTGCATTTCAGGTATTCATAAATGTACCTGAAAATGAGTTCGCCCTCACGTCCCGCATCGGTGGCTACAATGATGCTGTTACTACGGTTAAAAAGCTGTTCGATGACTTTCAGTTGCTTTAATGCACCCGTATCCGCTGTATAACCTTTGTCTTTTTTCACTTTCCGGACGGTCAGCAAAAACGGGTTTGGGAGCATTGGCAATGATGCTTTATCAAATCCCGAAACCCCGTAATCTTCGGGCATTCCCAATCCTATCAAATGACCGAATGCCCACGTAACAAAATAGCCGTTACCTGTCAGGTAGCCGTCCTTTTTATTGGATGCTCCCACAAGTCCGGCTATTTCCCTTGCTACGATTGGTTTTTCTGCAATGATTGTTTTCATACTTGATTACCTTTTTACGCCTTTGGATTTTGCAGGAGCTTTCGGCTTTTCCTGTTGTTCCTGCTGTTGTTTGTTTTTCGGTCTTTGTTGCCCCGACTTCAAAGGCTCTTTGATGTTTTTGGTCGCTTCGTTGGTTTTGCCCTCTGAATTGACGGCAGTTTGTGTTTTATGGGCTTCGATAGGTTTTGCCTGTGCCTTAACTTGGCTTGGAAAGGCAAAATCAGTTTTTCCGGTTTCTTTGTTGAAAGTGATATAACCCTGATACGGTTGTCCTTTCTTATCTTTCAATCCGTCAATGTAAACGGTTTGCCCGGCTTTGAAATCCTTATGCTGCTCATCGGTCAGTTCTTTGCCCCTGAATGTTTTTGGAGCTTCCTGCGGCTGGCTTTGCTGATTGCTTTGTCCGTTGTTTTGAGTTTGCCCATTGCTTTGGGTCTGCCTGTTGGAGTTATTGCGGTCAAACAGGAACTCAACATAACGCTTGTCTGCATTGAACTGTACCGTTGCCGAAAACTCCGTTCCTTTGGTGGAAATCATACCCTCTAACTTTAGTGGTTTACCCTCCATTAAAGTTTGCTTTTGCTCATCGTTCAGTTTCACGCCTTTAATTTCATCGGGAATTTTTATGAAATCCGTCCGCAACGCAATTACATCATTTGTCAGCCTGTCTATACTGATAATCGACGGCATCAGTTCGCCCGTTTTGGTGTTGGTCAGGTTAACTACACGCCCCATATTGCCTGTTTCGAGCAGGTTTTTTTTGTCCTCATCCGTAAACTTGTGTCCGAAAAATTCAAAATGCAAGTTGGGTTCTTTTTTGATGCCGTGTATTCCTACTACAACTTTTCCGTCTTCGGCTTGCTGTAAAGACAGGCGGGCATCCGTGCGGAGAATAGTACCACCGAGGTTAACACCAATCGGTAAGAGTTCATTAGTTTTATAACCTTTCAATAAAGGTTCAAGCAGGTTTCTCTTTTCAAGATATTCCTTACTTAATCCGAGATTGTTCATTGTGTCCCAATCAATCTGCTCCGGCTTGTAGCGGTATTCGCTCGCTTCCGGTGTTGTTTGTGTTGTTGCCATATTATTTTGATTTTCTTGTTTTTTATCCTGTTGCGGTTCTGTTTTTACTTCGTGTTCTTTCATCACTTTTTCTCCTTCGGGAGTGGGCTTATCAACCTGCTTTTGCATTTCCTGTGCTTTTTCAACTGCGACAGGTGCAGGCACTTTGAAGAATGAAAAATTGGTAGGGTTCTTTAACTGGCTGAAAAAATTGGAGAAGAAATTGGAAAAGAAATCGCCACTTTTGTCCACACGCATAAACTGGTTTTGGTTTTTCTTCGTGGGTTCAACGGTTTCCATTTTCCCGTTCTCGTCAATACTCTTTACGGCTTGGATTTTCATTTTTTCTTTATCCAGCACCAATAATATGTCCGATAATTGTTCAGGCATTTCCTGCTTATTTGTTGTTTCTTCGCTCATAATCTGAAAAATTTAAAGTTTACCGCCGAATGTAAATTAAGCGTTGGCTGTATTGCCCAATGTGGCACTCAAAGGCAGTCTTTGTCTTTCATTGGCGTTCATTTTGAGGGTGGGTTAAAACTCTCTCTAATGAACTGATGTACATCGGATAGCTTGTAATACAATTTTCCGCTTATGGTATAATAGCGCAGCCTCCCAATAGAGCGATACCGTTGCAGGGAACGGTTACTGATTTTAAGCATTTGAAGTAAATCCTGGTTATCGAGCAATTCCTCGCCGTCTATACTATTGCGTTTCTTTTGCAACTCATTTATATTGTCGCCCAGCATATCAAGACGACCCATCAGGCGTTCCATCCACGCTAAAAATTCCATTCTGTCAATATTCATAGGGATATACTTTTAGGGGTTCATACCTATTTTTTGTCTGTCTTTAGCTTTCTGCCTTTTTCGATATAGCTTTTGCCTTTTGCCATAAGCTCCTGCACAAACTGATCACTGCTCTGTATGGCATTGGCATTGAGCATATCCTTAATTGCTCCAATAGTGTAGAAATATTGACCGTAGATTTTTGAATAAGCAATCTCGCCTTTGGTTCGCATACGCCACAAGGTCTTTTCGCTGATGTGCAGGTATTGGCATACCTCGTGGTTATTGAGCCACAGGTCATCATACCCCGTATCATCCAATCTTTTCAGATAGTCGGCAATGGCATTAATACGGCTGTTGAGCTGTTGCCACGCTTCTTCTTCAATGGTTATTATTTTCATTGCACAGCTTTTTAAAGTTCACTATGCAAAATTGTTTAGAGTGGCAGTGTTTGTCTGCCAAGCCTTGCCAATTGGTTTGGCGGTTTTTTGAAATTTTTTACAATTAGGAAAAACCCTTGTTTAATAAGGAGTTCAGGCATTTTGAGTATTTTGTAACAGGGAATTGCCGACATTTGCTAATTGGCAGATATGGGCAAAAAAAAGCAGTACATTTTGTGTACTGCTTTGAAATTACTGTATTAAAACAGCTAAAGGTCTTTATCCATATATTCTTCGAGGGATATTTTGAGCTGGTCTAAAAATGCCGTTCTTGAACCAGTACGGGTTTTCATCCGGTGAAACGCATGATGCAAATCGCTAAGCGGAATACGGAAAAGCACCTGAAACATCAGACTGATTTTTCGGATTCCAATTTTACCGTGAGAGATCACACCCGAAGCATATAGGGCATAAATCAATTCGACGAGTGCATTTTTGCTATCTGTCCAAAATATATCTTTTGAATTTTCGGTTTTTTGTAAATTCGTATCTAGACTTTCATCAGGATTGATTTTGGTAAGCAGGTAAGTGTAGAGCAGTTCATTAGCGATAATCCTTGCAACTTTGTAATCGAAGAAGGTTGAGAATGCTGGATCTATTTCAAATACAATGCTGTTTAGTCCATCATGATAATTGATATTGCCACGTTTGAAATAAATGTCATCTCGATCAATTCGTCCCGAACGATAATACCTGTAAAAATCGGCATTGCAGATATGTTCAATATACTCCCGTTTAAGATTTGCCAATTGGCTAGAAAAATAACTATAATACATTTTACCATTACTGACCGGACAAGTAGTCTCTATACGATAAACCTTATTGTAATAAATTAGTTTGCCAAGTATTTGAGGTTTTATGGTACGGAAGAAATTGATTTCTTCAGCTTCATCATTAAATCCCTTTTGGGTAATTGACTTTTTGACTGAAAATAAAATATCTTGGAGATACAGGATCATTTCGTAAGCTTCATCAAGCAGGCTCTTGCTCTGAGATGAAATCTTATCCTCTTTGTTGTGTATCTCTAAAAGAATGTTTTGTAGAGAATTTTTCATAGCTCATGATTTTTTAGAACAGTTTGACTTTCCAGAAAGTGTTCTTCAATTAAATCACAAACCTTATGAATTCTAGCGATAAATTCCCCACAGTTGGGGGTAACTTGGGTGATATTTTTTTATTTTCCTTCTTGTTCTTCCATTTTTTTTATTAAGGAATCTTTCAAAAGATCTAAAAATTTTGTTCGATTATTCTTTCTATTTCTTAGCTCCAAATATGTATGATAGAAATCGCCTAAATCAATTCCAAAGGTATTTTCAAATATTCTTACAATAACCTTTATTTCGGAACTACCGTCATCAAAAGCTTTGAAAGCATGCAACGAATAGATTAATTCTATTAGGGATGTTTTGCTTGCAGTCCATTTTAATAATGAACTACGTATTTCTTTGGATTTTGCTCTAGAAAATTTATTCATGTTTAATATCTGATCTTCTAGATATACTTCTATTAAATCATTTGCAATAACTTTAGCTACCTTATAATCATGAGAAGTTGAAAAACTATGATCTGATTCGAAATAAAATGTGTCTAAACTCAATTTAATATCAAATTTTCCTCTCACAAAATACTTCTCATCGAGATACGTGCTATTAGTTCGATAGTATTTATAAAACTCTAGATTATTATCGAAAAACCGCTTTAATTTCGCCAATTCATTATTCAGATATTTTTTAATTATTCGTTGGCCTCCATGAGGCTTTTTCATCTCTATTTTGTAGATCGCATTGTAATAAATAAGTTTTGAAACAATCTTGGGTTTCAATTCTTTAAAAAAGATAATTTCATCCTCGATTGTCTTGAACTCATTTTCGTTAATAAATCGCTTTAGTTTCGTCAATTTTTGTAAGGTAATTTCAATCATAGACTCGCATAAACTTATTTGGTCACCATTATCAATATAGCGTATACCAATTTCCTCTTCAAGTTCTCGAATAATTTTACAATAAAAGTCTCTCACAGAATTTTTTTATTTTTTCAATTAGGCTTGATTTAATTTGATTGTTTTTTATTTTATTTTTTGCTGGTTTTATAATACTGTATCCCGCATTCTAGAAAATTTTTAAAATCATCTTTTGACATATAGCCTGAAATAGGGGAGTTAATAACTTTTCCATCTGGTGTTACCATAACATAATGTGGTTGCGAATTATTGTTAAAGTTTATTTGTTGAAACATAGACCATTGGTCTCCAACTGTTTTAATTTTTTTCTTCTGTCCATTCCCCATATCAATTGATCTTTGTTGTTCTTTTGGTAACTCTTCGCGATCATCTACATATAAGGAAGCCAATACAACCTCGTTTTGAATTAGAGGTAAAACATCTGGTTCACTCCAAACAAATTCCTCCATTTTACGACAATTCTCGCACCCGTATCCGGTAAAATCTATAAGAACAGGTTTATTTTTTTCTTTTGCTACTTTAATAGCTTCATAATAATCATGTTCTGGATGTATTCCAAAAATGCCGTCCTCTGGGGAAGTATAGAAGCTTACATTTAAAGGAGGCAGAATGCCACTTAGTAAAGATAAACGTGGTTTCTCTGAGTGTAATAAGCCCGGTATCAAATACAATACAAACAAAATACCTGCGATCCCAAAACTTTTTCTAACAGTTGTTATCTTTTCATTTTTATCATCATGTGGGAATCGGATTTTACCAAACAGGTACAAAACTAGACCCACTGTTACTATAATCCACAGTGCAATAAATACCTCTCTCTTTAGCAAAAAAGTCTTGGAAACTAAATCCGCTTTTGATAAAAATTTTAATGCTAATGCTATTTCTATAAAGCCCAGACATACTTTTAATGTATTCATCCAGCTTCCTGATTTTGGAAGTGATAATAATACTTGCGGAAATAAAGCTAAAAATCCAAATACAAATGCCCAGGCAAGTCCAAATCCTCCAAGAGCAAATGACAGTAACGTTGGGACATCTTTAGAACTAGAAGCAACTCCGCCTAAAAGACTACCTAAGATAGGGCCGGTACACGAAAAGGAAACAATTACTAGTGTTAATGCCATAAAAAATATCCCTACAATTCCCCCAGCTTCTTCTGCTTGGGAGGATCTATTGACAATCCAAGTCGGTAACGTTATATTATAATATCCAAAAAAACTTAATGCAAAGAATAAGAATACAACAAAGAACACTAAGTTCAACCATATATTTGTTGCTATCTCATTGAAAACATTTCCACTGATACCATCTAAAATATGGAAAGGAATACTTAGTACTAAAAAGATGACTAAAATAAACCCGCCATAAATCAGTGCATTCCGTTTTCCTTTAGATCTATCAGTAGCATTTTTTGTAAAGAAAGAAACTGTCAGTGGAATCATAGGGAAGACGCATGGTGTCAACAACGCTATTAATCCTCCTAGGAATCCTAATAGCAATACCAGCCAATTACCAGATTCTTCTGTGACTTGCTCATTACCACAATCTACCAGGGGATTTTTAAAATCTAATGTATTGACCTTAATGTCACTTTGCAGATGAGCTAAATCAGAATCTTGCATTTCACTTACTATGATTTTGGACTTTGTTTCCAAATCATTTTTTGCATTTACTATTTCCTCAAATTCTATCGTATTTGGAGCTAAACAAATTTTATCGTTGCATACCTGAAAAATAATCTCAGTAGCTATCTTGGGATTGATTCCGTTACTTTTTAATCTGAATTTTTGAATAAATCTTACAGAATCGGCAAAATATACTATTTGAACACCAAATGCTTCACTGAACTCTTCTGTTTTTTTTCCCAGCTCTTTTACGTCTCCTATTAATTCAACGTTATTACTAACAATTTTCATTTTTGTTGGTATACCGCTATCCTTTGGTAAATCCTTAGAGTAAAGATGCCAACCTTCGTCTATCTGTGCTTTCAACACAGCCTCATATTCATTGTCTGCGATTTTATTAATTTTATAATCCCACTTAACAACTTCCTTTATCTGAGCCTGTAAGTTTGTTATTTGGAACAATAGCAAGACCCATAACCATTTTTTCATGATAATTTTTGTAAGTTTATTAAAATAATGTTGGGCTGTTTTCGGCCCATGTTAGAGGAAGCTTATCTGTCTTTTTTAAGCGTATCAGGCTCAAAATCCATTGAAATGGAATTCATACAGTAACGCTTATATGTAGGGGCGGGGCCATCATCAAAGATATGTCCGAGATGCGAATTACAACGATTGCATTCAACCTCTGTTCTATGCATGCCATGTGAATTATCTTCTTTATAGACGACACTGTTTTTAACGGGTTCGAAAAAACTAGGCCACCCACAACTGCTTGAAAATTTAGCATCTGAACGGAAAAGTTTATTTCCACACACCGCACAATAGTAGGTGCCTTTCGTTTCACTATCCCAATATTTACCAGTAAATGCCTGTTCAGTAGCCTGTAATCTTGCAACTTGATACAACTGTGGATTTAAGACTTTTTTCCATTCTGCATTACTGATATTTAATTTTTTTTTATCGGTTCTGGAATAATAGGGATTTTCCATATGTTCCTGACTTATACCTTTATTCGTTTCCTGCGCATAACAACTACCTAAGAAAAACATGCATCCAATTAATATCAATATCCTTTTCATTTATATTTCGGTTTAACTTTATTCTTAAACACTTTTTTAAACTTGTCTAGCTTAGGTTTAATCACTCTCTGACAATACGCGGCCTCTGGATTATTCTCAAAATAATTTTGATGATAATCTTCTGCTTTGTAAAACTCTCCATAAGTTGTTACTTCGGTTATTATATTCTTTGGATAAACCTGTTCAATATTCAATTCAGCAATGATAGCTTCAGCCAATTTCTTTTGACTTTCATCATGGTAAAAAATAGCGGACCTGTATTGTGTTCCAATATCGTCTCCCTGTTTATTTAATTGGGTCGGATCATGCGCGACAAAAAAACCTCCTAATAATTCTTTATATGATATTCTTTCAGCATCATAGACTATATTACAAGCTTCTGCATGCCCGGTCATACCAGTACTTACTTCTTTATAGCTAGGATTTTTCTGATGACCACCAGTGTATCCAGAGGTTACAGATTCCACCCCTTCTAGTAGTTTGAATTGTTCTTCTACACACCAAAAACATCCGGCAGCAAACGTGGCAATTTCACAATTTTTACTATCTATTTCCATGACTCCCTTTCTTTCGACTTCTTTTTTTCCTATTTTTTTATTGATTTTCTGTTGACCACAGGAAACCAAGGGTATTTCGACCAATGCCAATAACCAAGTTTTTAAGTATTGCCCTATTTCCTAGTGTTCTTTTAATTCTTTAGCTAAAGGAAAATCTATTGGCACATTTAAAACTTTGCTTGTGAAGTTTGTGATGAAACTATCACCTACGACATGCAACGCATCAATCAGATTTTCATGATTATAGCCCATTTTAAAACATTGTTGAAGCAGTTGCACACTAATCCTATTTTTTTCTTCAACTACATTTTTAATGAATTTTACCAGCGCATCTAATTTTTTATCAAATTCAGCATTCCCCCGACGAAGCTGTAATATTTGATCTTCATCAAAACCATTTAGCTTTCCGATCATAGTATGGACACTTAGACAATATAAAGAATTGTTTTTTTGAGAAACCACTAACATAATCGCTTCGCATTCTTGCTTTGACAAAGAAACCTTTCTAGTATGAAATTGATAGTAATTACTTAATGCATTTTCTGAATGCATCATCGACGCATAAAGATTAGGGACACTCCCTAAACGCTCTTTGAAGTATTTCAAGAACTCCTTGTTTTTTTTACTAACTTCCTTATTATCGGGTATTTCTATTGTTAACATTGTTATATCTTCATTTTTTTAACTAAGACTCTTATTCTCTAAATTTGGAGATGTTTGTACCGGTATACATTTTAAAAAATCTGCTAAAATGTGCCGGACTTTCAAAACCTAATTCGTATGCAATTTCCTTTGCCGTTTTGTCGGTATAATGCAGATATCTTTTTGCTTCCAGGATAATCCTATTTTGTATTATTTTTGATGGAGCAGGTTGCCTCAAAATCGCGAAAATATTACTCAAAGTTTTTGGTGATTTATTTAACGCATCTGCATAAAATTTCACTCCATGTTCCTTTTTAAAATTTTCTTCCAGTAATAAGGCAAACTTTCTGATCATATCAAGTTTTTCATCTGAAAATTTTGAATAGCATTCACTTTGCTGTTTTGCAGTACGGGTCGTTTTAATTATTAGATGTTTCAGCAAAGTCCTAAGCATTTCTCCTTGAAAATTATCTTGCGATAACCATTCATCAGAAAACATTTTTTCTAAGTATCGCATTTCTTCTTTCTCATCCTCATTTAATTTAATAAACATAGGATGTTCAATACCATAAAATAGAAAACCAACGCAACCTACTTCAGCATCATGATCTACTATGCAATAAAACTCTCTGTTAAACTGCCAGGCAATTAATTGATCTGGTTTTTCAAATGTGAAATTTTGATTGGATACTAATGGTAATAAAGACCTTTCGGGCATTTCATAGTCAATTTCATCAATTTTTACTTTTTGCTTAGAACCTTTATTATAAACAAAAGTGTTGATAGGTGCTGTTGGCTTACGAAGTCCTGCTCCTTTTAACTGATCACTGTTCACATGCATGACGAATCTTGCTGAAGTTATTTTATCTTCGTATTCCCTTACCATATTGATTTGCCTTTATTTTATCGTTTTTAAGTGGATACTAATTTAATTTTTCTCCCTCTTTATTCCCTTATAATATCCATCACGTTTCCCCAATTATCTCATACTTACACTACATCATAAGACACCCTCTCATTTCACATTTATATGTTCTTATATATCTTACAAAATTGCTGCTGTCGCACCTCCGTCCACTACAATATTTTGACCGCTCACATACGATGCCTTATCCATTGCTAAAAAAGCAACTACCGCTGCTATTTCTACATCTTAGGCCACGCGTCGCAATGGGGTTCTGTTTGTTATTGCACTTAATTTTTGTTCATCTGCCAATACATTTTTTGTTGCTGGTGTTTCGGTAAACCATGGCGATACCGTATTTACTCTAATTTTATCTTCTGCCCATTCATTCGCTAGGTTTCTTCCCAATTGAATTAGCCCTGCCTTTGACATTCCGTAAGGAGCACCAGTTCTAGCATCCAATATTCCCGCTACAGACGCAATATTGACCACCGCACTTCCTGCCCCGTCCAAAAGGCTTGAATATAAAATTCTACTTAATTCAAATGGGGCTAACACATTTACTTCAAATACAGATCTGTATTCTCTTTCTTCATATTCGTTACTTGGTTTACGAATATTAATTCCAGCATTATTGACCAGCACATCTAATTTACCCCATTTTTTATCTACCCACATTTTAATTCTCAAACGATGATCTGTACTAGTTACGTCAGCTGACATACCATATACATTTAATCCTCGCTCTCTCAAAGCACTCTCTACTTTAATGACCTCCTCATTATCGCGTGCAGTAAACAATACTTCGGCTCCTAATTCCGCAAACTCTGTGACTATTGCTTTCCCAATCCCTTTGGAACCTCCCGTTATTACTACTTTTTTCCCTTCTAAATTCCAATTTTTCATGTCTTTATATTTTCAGTTATTTTTTCTTTGAAGCCTGTTCACCAAATTCTATCAACTGCTTTCCATTGACAAATCCTATTTTTGTCATCACTAATTTACCTTGTGGAGTGAAGAATAATAATGTTGGATATGCTGTCACTTTCCATTTCTCTGCTAATGCAATACCTTCACCACTCTCCATATCAATGGTCACATTAATGAAATTTTTATTAAAATACACTGCTGCTTCTTTCTCTTTGAATGTTTTAGATTTCAGTAATTTACAAGGCGCGCACCAAGTTGTATAAGCATCCACAAAAATATATTTATTACTTTTTTTTGCTTTTGCAGCAATTTCGCTCCATTTCCCATTAGTAAAGTCAATTTCCTGACTTTCCTTTTTCATACCGGCTTTTGGATTATTTTGGGCAAATGACATACTTACTAAAGACACCAATGCAAAAATTAGCATCGTATAAGTCATTACTCTTTTCTTAGTTTTTAACATCGTTTCTGTTTTATAAGTCTTTAAATATTGTTTGTGCTACTACCTTTAATAATTCAGGCTTTAACCTTTTTGTAATATCTGGATTGATGTATTCAAAATTTATTTCACCATTTTTGCTTAATATAAATACCGATGGAACAGGTATCAACAAATCAATGTCTTTTCCGCCAGTAGACTTAGGGAGAAAATCCCAATAACCTTTAGGGGCTTTATACGCGATGCCGAATTGCTTAGAAACTGCCAGATCTGCATCTGACAACAATGTGTATTCTAAGCTTGCTTTATCCATTGAAGCGTTTAAACCTTCAGGCTTATCGGTGCTTATTGCAATTAACTGATATCCCATTCTTTCCAGATCGCCTGATATTTCTTGTAATCCAGATAATTGTTTAGAACAGTATGGACACCATCCACCCCGATAAAAAACTAAGATAGTAGGTTTCTCAGCTACCATTTTATTTAAATCGACAATTTTCCCTTGCTGATTCATCAACGTTACCATAGGTATTTTCTCTCCTGCCAAAAGTGGGCTGATATCCTCAGCTTTTTGAGGATACATATTCTCTCCCATAGCCATCCTCCCCATTTCCATCTGGCTTTTTTCTTTATGGTCCATCATGTTCTTTTGTTGTCCTTGGGCATTGGCCTGACTAACCATTATAAGCAGACCAAGTATGCTCATAATGTGTTTTATTTTTTGTGTTATACTTTCCATTTTTAGTTAATGAAGTGTGATTAAATGTTTTTTGCTAAAGGAAAATCTACCGGTACTTGTGTTACGGCATGTAATAAGTTGCTTATTGTACGATCACCTAACATTGTTGCAAATGATACAGCCTGTCCTTTACCTGCATATAATTGAATTGAAATTGATTCTCCTGGCATAATTAGAGGAGAACCGCCATTATTTTTAAATGTTCCTGATTCAACTAAAGGTCTGGAGTCCAATACATTTTCAATTGTAATCGTTGACGATGATGACATTTCCATCATGCCATCATCGTCCTTACTACATGATGCTAAAACTAATGATAGTCCCAAAAGTGATAACCACCCAAATTGTTTGTGTCTCATAAATTATTCTGTTAAAATTTTATAAAACAAAGGTATTTGATGATATTAGTTATACTGATGTCCAAATTTCCCTATCATATGACTGAATTTCCCGATTTACGGTATCTATCTGTTTAACTCGAAAAAATTATTGATTTGGGAGCACATGTGTCCTAAATAAATTT
>NZ_DJTD01000053.1:0-43085 GCF_002440385.1 Sphingobacterium sp. UBA6317
ATTTCTTAAATAATAAAAAAAAATGAGAGAACACTACGCGATGATATAGCCGCCACCGAAATAGCTATCCGCAGAGATAGCACTTTCGGTGAGGTTGAGTACCACTTGATCACTAAAATTCTTACTGTTCACCACTTGAATACGATGTGGTATATTTAACAATGAAGCTTCTAGTCGGAATGCTTCCGACAGCTGTTTCGGATTATATGAGGTATAATCCTTCGAACTAATTTCGACTTAGTCAATTCTGAACGATTTTATTATATCGCTAAATCTCATCCTTCTCAATCCATTTGGGAACCAGTGGCGCTTCATACTGTTGCATCTTCTCGATCAGCTCCTCAATCGTATCAGCCACCAATAACATCGCTCGATTTTCCTGCTTAAGAAGGCCCTCTTCGACCATGTGATCAATAAATTGAATGAGATGATTGTAAAATCCATTGATGTTTAACAAACCAACTGGCTTTTTATGTAAACCCAATTGAGCCCATGTAATCATTTCAAAAAGTTCTTCCAAGGTACCAAAACCACCCGGCAGCGCAATAACTCCTTCGGCATAATCACTCATAATCCGTTTACGATCGTGCATGGTATCTACAGTAATCAGTTTTGTTACCCCCCTATGCTCTCTTTCTTTCGAATTTAAAAAATCAGGAATGACACCTATTACCTCACCTCCCTGTGCAAGAGCTCCATTCGCAACAGCTCCCATTAGGCCAACCCTTCCACCACCATAAACCAAACGAATACCGTATTCAGCCAAAACCTTTCCCACATAGGAGGCTTGCTCTTCATACACGGCCGAATTCCCTAAACTGGAAGCACAAAAAATAACAATACTATTAACTTTCTTCATATACAAGTATAGTTAAAAATAAACGGATCAGCTCTTTTTAATAAAAAAACAAACTCACTATCAATAATATACAAAAAAATACACGCATTATTTTCGCGCATAAATATAAATGTAAAAAAAACACTTAAAATAAATAACACATTTAATATCTTTGATTTACCGGTCTTTTTATACATAACGGCTAACCAGACAAGCTCATCAGATCTTGTTAATAACAAATGATAATTTCAGTCCATATGATCTTCAAAAACAAATTTTTGCACAGTGCTCTCTTAAGCTTATTTAGTCTGGCGCTATCTGCCCAAACAACTTCTCAATTGAATTATTTCGATTTAAGAGAAGTGAGGTTGTTACCTGGGATTTTTAAACATGCTGAAAATCTTGACATCAATTATTTATTGGAAATAGACCCGGACAGATTGCTGGCTCCCTTTTTACGCGAAGCCAATTTACCGCTAAAAAAAGACTCCTATACCAATTGGGAAAATACAGGATTAGATGGCCATATCGGAGGGCATTATCTATCTGCTCTCGCACATATGTATGCCGCTACAGGAGACCTTCGTATTAAGGAAAAACTAGATTATATGCTCAGCAACTTGAGACGTTGTCAGGAAGCAAATGGAAACGGCTACATAGGCGGAGTACCTGGGGGTAAAATTATTTGGACAGAGATTCAGCAAGGTAGAATCAACGCCGGTAGCTTTAACCTGAATGGAAAATGGGTGCCGCTATATAATATACACAAAACCTATGCTGGCCTGCGAGACGCCTACTTGTTGACAGGCAATGAATCTGCAAAAGACATGCTGATTCAAATGACTGATTGGGCGCTTAAGTTGGTCGCTCAACTTTCAGATGCTCAAATACAGGAAATGTTACGAAGTGAACATGGCGGACTGAACGAAACTTTTGCTGATGTTGCTGCAATTACCCAAGATCAGACTTATCTCGAGTTGGCTCGTAAATTCAGTCATCAATCCATACTTGAGCCTTTATTAGCGCATGAAGATCATTTAACAGGATTGCATGCAAATACACAAATTCCAAAAGTTCTCGGTTTTAAACGCATCGCTGACCTTTCTCACAACGAAAAATGGGCGGAGGCTGTTCGTTACTTTTGGGACAATGTCGTTGAGCAGCGCTCGATTGCTATTGGAGGAAATAGTGTAAGTGAACATTTTAACCCAACGGAAGATTTTTCAAAAATGCTCTATAGCATTGAGGGACCAGAAACTTGCAATACCTACAATATGTTACGGCTCACAAAAATGCTCTATCAGACCGATCCGCAAGGGAAATACCTCGATTTTTATGAACGTGCTCTTTACAACCATATCTTATCGACACAACACCCCGAAAATGGTGGATTAGTCTATTTCACGCAAATTCGTCCGGGGCATTATCGTGTTTATTCTCAAGCGCAGACAAGTATGTGGTGCTGCGTCGGATCAGGGATGGAAAATCACGCCAAATATGGTGAAATGATCTACGCATACCGCAACAATGACCTATTTGTCAATCTATTTATTCCTTCACGCCTGGACTGGAAGGAGAAAAATATGGAAGTTATTCAAGAAACGAACTTCCCGACAGAAGCCAAAACAAGCATACGAATGAACCCT
Source organism: Sphingobacterium sp. UBA6317 (assembly GCF_002440385.1). Classification (NCBI taxonomy): domain Bacteria; kingdom Pseudomonadati; phylum Bacteroidota; class Sphingobacteriia; order Sphingobacteriales; family Sphingobacteriaceae; genus Sphingobacterium; species Sphingobacterium sp. UBA6317. The sequence goes on from NZ_DJTD01000053.1 coordinate 2,485, forward strand.
AAAAAACCGACGTCATTCAGCTTGATTATTCGTAAACCCAGCTGGCTCACCACAGCTCCCCATGTGTTGATCAATGGAAAGCCTTACCGCAATTTCAGTTCCACAAATGAGCATATCCAGATCAAACGTACATGGCGAAAGGGCGATATCGTCAGCCTTCAATTACCCATGGGGATACATACTGAGCAGTTGCCTGATAAAAGCAATTATTATAGTATTTTATATGGACCTCTTGTTTTGGGAGCCCGAACTGGACAGGAAGATCTTTTGGGACTTCGAGCCGACGACAGCCGAATGGGGCACATTGCTTCTGGAAAACAAATCCCTTTACGTGATCTCCCGATTCTTCAAGCAGAACCGAACAATATTCCGGCACTTGTAAAACCGATAGCGTCAAAGCCCTTACACTTTACACTCTCAAATCTCTATTTGGGAAAAAAAGATATTCAAATGGAACTAGAACCCTTTTTCGGTATTCATGATTCCCGTTATATGATCTATTGGCCTCAAGCAACGCAGAAAGAATTACTGGCATTACAGGACAAAATGCGCCGCGATGAAGTGGAAAGCTTAGCGCTAGCGGCCAAAACGGTCGATAAAGTAGTCGCTGGGGAGCAACAACCAGAATCAGATCACTTTTTTCGCGAGCAAAATAGCAATGCTGGGGCATTCGGTGATACACGCTGGCGCGATACAAAAGGCTGGTTCAGTTATGTGATGAAAATAACGCCAGAGACCCAACTGGTCGCGATCAAATTGCTGGCAGACAACTCATCCAGGGTAACTGAGGTAATGATCGATGGTAAAACCATCAGTACATTGGAAGACAAGGATGAGAGATCCACCATGAAAACAATACGTATACAGCTTCCCATGGAAAGTGCAGGTAAAACCAAAATAGAACTGAAAATTAAGGCCGGGGCAGGATTTACAAGTCACAAGATCCTAGAAATAAGAACTCTTCGTCCTGACTAATGGATCTGGGAGATAGCTTCCATTAGTCAGGCGTGATTCACTTAGCCTGGATAATTCAGTTCATCAAAAGTGATTCAGTTCGTCAGAAGAGCGCTTAATTTATTTTCCAATTAAAACAACGGCGCCTTCAGGTTGCAACGTCAATTTGATGGACTTTGTTTTAGAAAGTCGAATCTGCTTCTGTTTTGACTCCCGGGCAACGTTATCGTCGATTAGCTGTACCGCATCTGTACTCAACATGGGCAAATTCACCGATACAGTCTTTTCTTTGCCCTCGGCATTTATCCCCGCTATATACCATGTATCATTCTTTCTCCGGGCAAGTATGACATATTTACCTGGATAACCATCAATAAAAACAGTCTCATCCCAGGTAGTTGGTACCTGCTTCATAAAATTAATCACATGGGTTGGCATTTCCTGTAAATTATTGGGTGTCAATCCAAAATTTTGTACCGGAGTCTGAAATAAAATCGCCGTTGCCAATTGAAATGTTTCTGTCGTTTTGCGGATAGTACCGCCGCTATTCTCGCGGTTATGACGTTTGTTCACCAAAACCGGGCCAAAATCCATTGCCGCCACGGCATTCCGAATAAAGGGATGTAAAGTCGCATTAAAAGCCTCCGTATCATTTGCATGTTGTGTGAAAATCAAATTTTCAGAGGCTAATACGGCTTCACTGCCCACGAAATTCGGATACATGCGCTCCCAACCACGCGGTAAAGTACATCCATGAAATATAACGGTTAATCCATAATCATTTGCATCCGAAAGAATATCTTCGTAAAGCTTGAGTGTTTCTTGTTTATCGCCTCCAAAAAAGTCGACTTTGATTCCTTTAATGCCCACATGCTGCATCCATTGCATCTCGGCTTTACGTGCAATCGAAGTATTCATTTTATTTTTTGGCGTCTGAGGTGCGTCGTTCCAGAATCCGTTCGAATTGTACCACAGACAAATACCTACGCCCCGCTCCTTCCCATAAGCCACCAATTGTTCAATTTTCTCATGGCCGATCTTTGTATCCCACCAATTGTCGATCAATACAAATTCATACCCCATTGAAGCCGAAAGGTCAATGAACTTCTTCTGGTCTTCAAAATTAATACTGCCGTCCTGCCATTCCAACCAGCTCCATGTCGCCCGTCCGAATTCGTATTTCTTCGATGCCGGATACTGCGGTTCAACAACATCAAACGGAATGGTCGTTTCCACAATGGGTTTTAGGTTGCTTCCGACAGTCAGTGTGCGCCAAGGTGTATAACCGGGTAATGAAATTGTGGGAGCTGCACGTCCAATGCCATTGTTCTCCCCTTCCTCCGGAAAAGAAATGCTATAAAGGCCATCCTTCGTGCCTTCGCTTAACTTGGATGCGCAATATGCACTTGATACACCCGTTTCCGAAACAAGTACCCATCCCCGATCTCCAACATGAAAGAGCGCAGGAAAAGTATAGCCAACACCATACTTCGAAGGTACGCCTAGCGCCTGATCTGCCTGATACTCCTCTTCGTAACTTGGTTTTGTTTTCATCCAGCCTATCATGGGGGAAGCTTGGGCTGTTAAAAATGTTGTTGTAACGAGGGGAAATTTAAAGCCGCTATTCTCCTTTATCAATGCAAAGTTGGCCGGCTCGCCCACCTGAGGCACATAATATCGGAACGCTATATTGTTGTTGCTAACACGGAAAGTAACCTCGATCTGCTGCTTTGAAGTATTCTCCAACACATAACGCAATTCATTCGCTTTATACTGTACCTGACTGCGTTTGATTTTTGGCTCGATATAATTGGTCAAAATTTCACCTCTTTTTTCTGCTATAGGACGCAAATTATCGCTTAAATTTATCGTCTTGCTTTGAAGCCCAAGCGGTGAAGCTTCCAACATTGTCTTTCCTTCCAGTTCAACCTGATAAAATAGATGACCGTTTTTCAGATCCAATTTAACGGTCAAAGTTCCGTCCGGACTCGATACCGATGTCTGCTGTGCTGCGGCAATTGTCCCCAACAAAGATAGCATACATACCAAAGCATAACGTTTTACTGGTAAACGTTTAAAATAGCGCGTATAATTGTGATTTAACATAGATTAACTCAAATAGTCGGTTAGTTATTCTGTTAAAGATAAGGTTTTATTTTAATAAATGTACAAAAAACACTTATTACAGAATACGTATTTTATCAGGTTGCAATCGACTGCGTCAAATAGGAATCGTCGTCTAATCTGGGAAGGCGCAAACGCAGCTTTTCTTGTCCTATGAGAAGATATACCAAACAAAAATTCCTTATAATTGTAAAGAAATAGTGACATTTATTTTACGATCTTAAAACGTATTAAACTATGAATCTAATTATGAACATGATAGCACTTGCCAGCATAGCAACTGCTACCTTGGCTCCATCATCTGCCAAATCAGGGTCATTGCTCGAGCAAAAGGACCAAAACATTACGCTGATAGAAAAAAAACAGGCTTTAAAACACGATTATGTTGGAACCGACTCGCTATTGCAATATTTTAACCAAACAACTGCGGAGCTTGAAAAGCAGGTTGCGGGTTTAAGCGAAGCGCAGCTCCAATTTAAGCCAGCGCCCGACAAATGGTCGATCAGTCAATGCCTTGAGCATATTATTCGTTCAGAACGAATGATATTTGACATGGCGAAAAAGGGCCTGGATCAAGATCCACAACCTGAAAGGAGAAAAGAGATCAAGATGAACGACGACAATCTAAAAAATGCACTCACAGACAGAAGTCACAAATATCAGGCACCCAAGGAACTCCAACCAGAGGGAATTTATAAAAATGTGAACACCGCTTTGGCTGATTTCAATGCCGCTCGCCAACCCGTGCTTGATTACATCAAAAAAGCTGATGCGGAAGATCTCAGAAATCATGTCAGCGATTCCCCAACTGGTCCAATTGATGGTTATCAAGCCCTGATGTTTATTGCTGCGCATTCTGCACGTCATACCAAACAGATCGCTGAAATAAAAGCCGATCGCAATTTTCCAAAACAATAGAAAGATGAAGAAATTAACTTATCAAATTAAGATCCATGCGCCTGTGCCGCGGGTTTTTAAAACAATGCTTGACAAAGAAACCTATAAACAATGGACCAGTGCATTCAATCCAAGTTCAGATTTCGAAGGCATCTGGGACAAGGGGCAAAAAATTCATTTTACAGGCGTCGATGAAAATGGTGAAAAAGGCGGAATGGTAGCAGAAATCGCCGAATACATTCCAAATTCATATGTGTCTATTCGGCATCTTGGTATCCTAGACAATGGCCAAGAAATTTTATCCGGACCAGCTGTCGAAGATTGGGCTGGAGCATTAGAAAATTATTCTTTTTCGGACATCGAAGGACAAACATTATTGAATGTAGATGTTGATACAAACGACGAATACATCGATTACTTTAATGAGGCTTGGCCAAATGCTTTGCAACGGCTAAAGGATATTAGCGAAAAGGAATAGGTGAAATACCCTGCATATTGAAGAGCTTTGCGAAATCAATGCGCAAGTCAGAAGCTTGTTGGCAAAAGTAAAAACGGCACCTAGATCTGGATGCCGTTTTTTTATCTTGCCGATGCTTTTTTTCGTTCGTTTACTTTTGTTTTTTGACCCGAATGTCAAATATATTGTAATACCGTAGCGTGCTATAGTCCTTCAGGCTCATAAAGTCATAGGTAAGTGGATAATTAAAGATATTTTCCGTCTGACTCACATAAAGGAGCATATCGCGGAGTGCTATTCCAATAGCCTTGGCTCCTTTCGGATACTGAATAAAACTGTTCTTGCCGCCGCCCCGATAGTAGATCAGCAGATTGCTGCAATCGAGGACTTTGGTATCTACATCATCCAGTGTTTTATTTTCCAGTATTTTGTCTATTGCCGTATTGAGGCCTGCCCGTGTTGAATCAGTTTCACCCATCAGAATCATATGGGTACCATAAGTCACCGAAGCAAGCACATAGGGAGAGTAACCTGCTTGGGTCAATACAGCTACCTCCGATTCCGGATAAGCATCAAAATACTCTGTGTGGTCAATATAAATTGTAAGCTTATTGACTTTGCCTATACGAAGCGTGCTGTTTTGCTTACTGATCGTCGTTGAGTCGGCATGTTTTACAAGGGATAATGCCTTTTTTACATCCTTCGAAATACCGAGAAATCCCTGTATTTCGGCGTAATCTCCAAAACTGCTCGAAGTAAAGTTCATACTACTTGCCTGTTTCGACTTTTCAAACTTATTGGCATAAGCAAGACCATTTTTATAGCTGGGCTCAAAGAATCCCATATCTACGGAGAAGTCATTGTAAGACAAGAAATGGAATTTTACTTTTTTCGCTTTTGCTTCCAGGCTTTCTAGCCGTGGGCCTTCAAGGGTGTCTTTGAGACTCCAAAGTCCGCCCAGGAAAACCTTTTCATCAATATTATCATCAGAGAAAAGCTCGCTCATCTGAAATTGTACTTTCCGAATTTCGTACTTATCAGGAGGAACAGTGGGCTCATTCTTGGTGGTATCTGAAGGTGCCACCTCTGGGGGCTCTACGTTTGGCTCGATGGGATCTTTTGTGCAACTTAGCCATATTAGTGCGCTAAGAAGAAGTAAAAAATTTCTAGTGTGCATATTGAAGTTCTTCAGTTCCAAATTCGGTTATCATTAAAAAAGGTTAGCTACGCTTTTTTATCTGATAAATTAAATATAATAATCTAAGATAATGTTTTTTTACATCAGTCCAACACGTACCATCCCGTTATAGCATATTTTTACAATTCAAATCAAAACGCTTCAACCTCGTTAAACGAAAAACAAGGTAATAACTTACGCGATAAGACTACCAGTAGTTGATCACAAATCATCAAAGCATACCCTTCCTAGCGTATTATAAGCGAAAAAGCGGGTTAAAGACTGAATTTTCTGCACACCAAAAAGACTTAACAGTCTAACCATTTAGGGCGAAAAAAAAGCGGGGTTTTCACCCCGCTTAAATTAATCGTTTGTAACAGCGCGAAAACGCCGAAACCTATCTGCCGGTTGAAACCAACAGGGATCGACTGCATTAAACACCCCAAAATGCCCTACATGCTTTAAAGAAAGATCCACAACCACCATTTGTATAGGTGTCTGAAGTATGTGTACCGACCAGTTGCGCCGTGTCATAATCATAAAAACTCAACACAAAAATACAGTGTGTCAATTTTCCTTCGCTTTCTTTGACCTCTTCGGTGACTTTCACGAGTGTATTCGTGTTAGGAAGACGGTAAGTCGTTGTCTTAGCATTGACATTTTCTTTCGGTGCCTTTTCCGTTGTCTTTGCAGAAGCGGCTGTAGATAGCAGTGCAACAGCCATCAAACTCATCATTAATTTTTTCATTGTTTCTATCTTTTTATTAAACTATAACATGCTTTTGAAGCAAGCCTTTATTTTATGGAAGTAAAAATAAAAACACCATTAATTAATTTTGCGGTTATTTATTATCTGTTGCAGTTCGTTCAATATTCGTGGTTTTTAGTCTATTATTCGCAATACAACTGTTTGTTAGGGTGATCTTAACCGCAAGTCCTATTTTTACAAATTGCATGTCTCTACCATAATTTATATTTTTAGAAATCTGATTCAAAATATTCTGTGGTTCAGCTGCCTAATTATTACAGCATCGGACAAATTCGGTAACAATATCCAAATATGCCGGCGCAAATGGCGGTAAAATTAGGGTAGCGAGCTGCAAACATTATTATTTAAAAGAAAATGGAAAATAATCGAGAAAGCAGAAAGATAAGGGACAAACAAAGAAAACAAAACGATAGAGGTTCTCGCGGCTTACACATGATTTGGCGCGTTACCATACTCGTTTATATTGTTGTCCTACTCTATTTTCTAGTTACTTGTGGCGGTAATGGCGCTAACTGGTTTCCCGGAAAACCTATCTATACAAGATAAAGACCACGAGCAAGTTACAGAATAGCTTCTTATAAGATTTAGGTCCATAAACATCAAAACGACCTCGGTACAAAACAACAGATAGGCAATAAAAGGGAGCAAACAGACTGTCAAAACGACTACATTTGGACTTTATTACCAAGAAAACTAGCCAAACTAAAGTCCGACAAAAACTATCAGTTACGAACCTGGTACCAGCAAGGTATACTCCTTTAAAATCATCCACATACAGCCCTGAATGGATTAAGACCTTAGTTCTACGCTAAATAATCTTTAGTTTCTTAACGCGTATTTTATATTCATTCAATGTTTGAAAAGCGGGAAACAAATAAGGCTTTATTATTCTCAAATTTATCAAATGCCTTCAGCTTGATCCCAAAAAATCGAACTGTGCTCAATTGCCCCTATGATCTGAGTGACAATATTTTTGTTCATAAAAAAAGGAGACAACTATTGACTAGTGTCTCCTTAAGTGCCCAGGAGCAGATTCGAACTGCCACGCCCATGCGAGCGCCACCCCCTCAAGATGGTGCGTCTACCAATTTCGCCACCTGGGCTCATATTCACCTTTGGTATCACAAAAATAAAGATTTTTCGCTCTTTTACAAGTCGAAAATCGCTTTTTACAGCATTATTTTACTAAATTCCTATTGATCAAGGTTCTAATTACACCGTCGACAAGCCCAACCCTTGGAACAATGATTTGTTTTAGACGACCATGCTTCATAATCGTTAGAAAAATCTCACTCGCAGGAATAATGACATCGGCACGATCTTCGTTTAAACCCAATAAGATAATGCGTTCTTTCAAAGAAAATGAAGATAAATGCTCATACACGGCTTTTAATTTAGCATAGGATAATGGTTTATCCAATTTTTCATTGGAAAGGCGCGCAAGCTTATTAATATTGCCGCCAGTACCAATACCAACCACTTGCTTATACATATGCGTATTGCTACGTACCCATTCCCTCAGTTCATCCCAGGTTTCTGCCTTGTCCTGATTGTCGAGGATACGGATTGTGCCCAAGTTGAAGGACCTGGAATTAACCAAAACACCATTGGCAAATAACGATAATTCTGTACTACCCCCACCTACATCAATGTAAAGGTAAACTTTGTCCTTTTCCATCTTATTATCCCAATGGCTATTGTAAATAATCTCTGCCTCCTTTGCCCCTTCTATAATATCGATGTTGATACCGTTTTTCTTGACCTCCGCAACAATATCAGCGCCATTTCGTGCATCACGCATGGCCGAAGTCGCGCAGGCCATATAATCCTCCACGTTATAAACATCCATCAACTCCCGAAAGGCCTTCATCGTTTTAACCAAACTCTCGGCTTTCCTAGGTGAAATTTCCTGATGAATAAACGCATCATCCCCCAAACGAAGTGGAACACGTAACAGTGTATTTTTCTTAAAATTATATTGGTCTTTCTGTCCAATAATGTCAGCTATCAAAAGACGGACTGCATTGGAACCTATATCTATTGCGGCGTATCTCACTTTATATACGATTTCATTAAATTACGCTAAAATAAACACAGTTATTAAAAACTGTGTTATATAAATGTTAAGTTATCATTAATTTAACAAATAACAAACGATTATTCCAGGGAATTCTTGTGTACACAACACTGATATGTCTTACAATAACTAAAATTTCCATTTTATCAAGAATACAAACTCATTTCCTGCCAAAATCATCTCGCTGGCAATCAACTGAGTCGGAATACAGATAGCACATCCTATCGAAACTCAGTACCTATCACAATTCCATGCAGAAAATCTAGTATTGTCAACAAAAAAATCATAAAAAAAGGAATATTCATCTTAATGAATACTCCTTTCCTTTTATTTATCTTATTTCTTAGTGATGGTGTTCTTCAACTTTACCGCCAGCTAATTTGTAGATCTCTTCCACTTTTTTCAAAGACTCCTCCGAAAGGTGAATAACATCCTTGTTTGTATTGTGCTCTTCATGAGACAATCTAGTATTGATCTCACCTTGTTTTTCAACCACTAGCGCTAAAAATGCTTTATCATTGAATGCCGCTGTACTGTCCGAACCAATTGTAGCAGGAACTTGAAATGCAGGCACGCCACGTTGCGCATCGCCAACATGCAATTCTTTTGCTAAATTGTCCAATTCTGGTAACACTGTTGCGTAAGCTTCTTTAATCTTTGCAGCTACATTTTTCACCTCTGCTGAGGTAGATTGTTTTGCAGCTACATCAGCAAGATTTACCAAGTAGTTTCCATTTTCGCCAACGAATTTAATCATTGCAAAGGCATCACCATCCGCTAAGGATGCATTAGAGTATTGACGCTGTCTATCTGCAGCTGTTTGACCACAAGATGCAAATAATGTACCCGCACAAGCCGCAACAATAAATAACTTATTAATCTTCATATCAATTTTGTTAACTATACAAAAGTAGATAAAATATATGTTCTCCGAAACCCTATCCGTGAAAAGAAAGAAAAATTACGCAACATTTCTTCCGGCATTCACCACGCCAAAGATTGTACGCGCTATTAATTTCGAATAATCTTCACGTTGTGCATCAGTCAGCTGATCCGAATTCAATGCACGAATCGCAAAATGCTGTATAACCAATAACGGTAATACAATTCCCTCGCGCGCTAAAATAGACTCACGATCCACAGGATAGTTTTCCATCAATTTTGAGGTTCCGCTCAGCTTTAACAGATATTCTTTTGTTATTTGGTACTCGGCATACAAAGTTTTCCAAAAGTCACCATAAATAGGATCATCTTTCATGTATGCTGTAATATCAAAGTTGGACTTTGTCATCGACATCATACAATTGTCGATCAATGTTTGGAAAAATCCAGATGACACATACAATTGCTGCACGTCTTTCCAAAGGTTATTTTTTTCAGCCCATTGCAATGCTGTTCCGACACCATAAAACCCAGGAATATTTTGTTTCAGCTGGCTCCATGAAGTTACAAAACTAATCGCCCGCAAATCTTCCAATCGCAATTCGCGGCCTGAGTTACGTTTTACAGGTCTACTTGAAATATTGATCGACGATAGCGCTTTCAATGGCGACATCGTTTCCAGATAAGGTAAAAACAATTCATTCGTCCGTAGATCCATAAACTTATGATGACTTAGCTCAGCCAGCTTATCAATGATCTCCTGTTGATGTTTGGTTAAGGTATCGCCTACGCGTTGTTTCAAATCTGAAATAATTCCAGCGTGCAACAATTGCTCTATATTAAATCGTGCCGTATCTAAAGAACCATACTGACTACTGATTGTTTGTCCTTGAATCGTCAATTGAATATGATCGTTGGCAATCTCTTTACCCATCGATGCATAAAAACGCTGTGTCTTACCACCGCCACGTGCCGGAGGTCCACCACGACCGTCAAAAAACACCAAATCGACATCGTACTCGCGAGATATCGCCGTAAGTTCGATTTTTGCACGATAAATCGACCAGTTCGCCATCAAGTATCCACCGTCTTTGGTACTATCTGAATAGCCCAACATAATGGTCTGTTTGTTTCCTCTACGCTTCAAATGCGCTTTATACTCCTTGTTACTATACAAGGTTTTCATCACATCTGCTGCTCTCGTCAAATCATCAACGGTCTCAAACAAGGGTACAAAATCGATCGTTAAAGCATCCTTCTTCCATCCAGACCACAAGAATAACTGACGCAGTCCCAAAATATCACTTGCCTGTTGGCAATTGCTGATGATAAAGCGTTGCGCAGCTCGCTCAGAACCGGAACGTTGAATCTCCTTTAACAATTTGATCACACCAGATGTATCTTTCGTCAACGGATCTGCATCTTCTCCCACCGTTAAGTCAAGTTCTTTGAATTTTAATGCTTTTTGCTTATCATTTTCACTGAGCTCCAGATAATCCAATGGCATTCCAGTCTTTTCCTGATTGTGCTGAACCAGATAATTGGTAGCCTCACGTAATATCCGACTGTCTTGTCTGATATCCAATGTGGTAAAGAAACAACCAAAAGTCATCACTTTGCGGAGTAAGTCATCAACGATTTCTACAAAAAGTCCATTGTGATATTCCTCCAAAACATTTTTGATTGCTTTCAGATTTGTGATAATATTATCAGTTTCGTCTGCTGGATGTTCGACTGGATTAAAACTGTTTTCGTAGAACAATGTTTGGAGATTTTCCATATATTCCTCTACACCTCTAAATGTGATGCGCCGTCTAACAATACGAAAATCCCTATAGTAACATCTAAACAAAATGGTACGTAGCAATGCGGCAACTTTCTTGGTGCTATCAACACTTACGTTGGGATTACCATCACGGTCACCTCCAGGCCAAAAGCCCAGTTCAATCAATTGTTTGACTTCTTCGGTATCCACGTCCAATTCATCATCAATAAAAGACTGAATTTCCGATGCTACTTTATAAAATACGTTTTCCAAAAACCAAGCTAAGCTCGCAGCCTCATCAACTGGAGTCGGTTTATTTTTATTGATGAAAGGCGTTTTACCCAGTTGCTGTAGCAATAAATGTATACTATGGATATCATTGGTCTTGATTGCATCGATCAGGTCGTTGATAATACCCAATACTGGTCCCGGATAGAATTGCGTAGGATGTGCAGTCAACACAAGACGTACAGAAAAATCCTTCAATTTTGACACGATCTTACGGCGCATATCTTCGCTGCCCTCGGCATTTTTTATTAATGCCCCCAAGACATTTTCGTCATCGCCACGGCCCACCATCTGAAAGGATGAGTCTTCGATCGCATCAAATAAAACAACCTGACGCTCTATATATTGAACAAATCGAAACAACAAATCAATCCGTTGTTCTTCCGAAGAAAATTCCTCATGCTGATCGAAGAAACTTTTTATGATCTCATCAGGAGTTAAATGCTGATCCACACCCTTTTCACATTGCTTTGCAAAAAATGGTAATAAAGTACCTGTATCTTTAACACGTTGAAATGGCAATGTTAAAAACAAACTTTTGAAAAGCTCAAAGCGTGTCAATACCTCGTCCTGAAAGACGGCTTCATTTTTACTTTGCTTCATATTTAAATCTTTGAAAGTGGTCAAGAGAGTTTAGGTGACTCTTGAAAATTTGTAATGTCTCTGAAATAACCCTATGGCTCCAAATATAACAATATTATAGCTAAACAAATAAAAAAATATAAATTAATCAAAAAAACAATTGAAATATTATAAACATACTAACAAATTTTAGTAAATTTTCATTTTTAACACATTAATGCAATGCAGTATAGCAACGAAGACCTTGAGAACCTGATCCTGTTAAGCCCCGCTACAAAATGAACCATCCCTGATCTGACAGGAACGGAACAGCTATCTCGCTTTCATCCGTACTAAAAAGGCAAACATAGCCGAACAATTGTTTTTAATATGAAAAGCAATTTATCTAAGTTTGTACTATACATTATGAAACAGACACAAGAAATAAAAAGTTTTTTCTATAGCCAATATTTTGCGGATGGACTCCGAATTACCATCGGATGTATTGTGCCTGTCCTAATCTTTGCAACTATCGGGCAATTTTCCAATGGAACCATTGTTTCCCTGGGAGCGCTCTTGGTAGGTCTCTCCGATACGCCCGGAGCACCTAGCCATAGAAGGAAAGGCATGATTGCGGGTGCGATTTTGACTACGTTAACTTTTATTTTAACCAATATAGTTAATCAAAATGTCTATCTACTGGCGATTTTTATCGGCGTAGCCTGCTTTATATTTGCCATGTTTGCAGTATTCAATAGCAGGGCCGCCAACGTAGGCCTTATGTGTATTCTGATGATGTTGATCCATGTGCAGATTCACTATCCTCTTGCTGAAGCCATCAACTATTTAGGCTTCTATACATTAGGTGGTCTATGGTATATCGCCATTAGTCTTTCCATCACCCAGGCACGCCCTTACAGGCTCGCCGAACAGGAGCTATCCGAAACAATTCGCTATGTGGCTGATTACATCCGGCTGAAAGCTAATTTTTACGATGCTAAAATTGATAATGATAAAAACTACCTCAAACTGATCGACAAACAAGTTGAAGTCAATCAGCATCAGGAAAACCTACGGGATGTATTGTTTCAAAGTAAACGATCAATTAAAGATACCACAAAGGTGGGACGTTATTTAACCCTCGTCTTCAACGATATTGTCGATCTCTTTGAGCAAAGTATGGCGGCACACTATGATTACAACACCATCAGCGAACGCTTTGGTCCTACCGGAATCTTGGAAGATTTCAAAAACGTGATCCTAAAATATACCAATGAGCTTGACAATTTGGCTTATCAGCTCAATACCAATACACAGCCAAAACCACTGTACGATTTCGATTCGGATCTCAGTCGCCTTCACACTAAAATCGATCAGCTGGATAAAAATCAAGAGTATAGCACCTTTGCTTTACGCAAAGTGTTGATCAATTTGCGTGATTTGGTTCGCCGAATCAAAAATATCTATGGTTACTCGCATCTACAACCGGACGATGTCAAACGAAAAGAAATTGACGACGCAAAACGCTTTGTCCAAAGTTCTGCAATTGATTTCAAAAAGTTCCGCGAAAATCTTACCCTAAAATCCACCATCTTTCGACATGCCTGCCGTATGGCGATTGTCATGTCGGTCACCTATTACGTGTTTGAGGTCACCAATATCACCAATAATGTATACTGGATCCTCCTCACCATCATGGTTATCCTAAAACCTGGCTTCGGACTCACAAAGGAGAGAAATATCCAGCGTCTCATCGGCACAACGATAGGTGGACTCATCGGAGCCCTCATCCTGTTAACCATACATGACCCAACTATACTATTTGTTCTCTTGGTATTCTTTTTTCTGACGGCATATAGTTTATTCCGCGTCAACTATGTTATTGCGGTACTTTTTATGACACCCTATGTATTAATTATGCTGAGCTTCGTCAGCGCCAATACCCTGGACGTCACCAAAGAACGCATACTGGACACCTTTATCGGCGGCATGATTGCATTCTTATCCAGTTATATTATTTTTCCAAATTGGGAAAGCATGCAAGTCAAGGAGTCCATGCGAAAGCTACTCATTGCCAACTACAATTATATCTTTCAGGCATTGAAAGAAATTGCAGGCCAAGCGCCTTCCATCACGGATTACAAACTAACCCGCAAGGCAGTCTACGTCGAAACGGCCAATATGGGTTCGACGTTCCAGCGCATGCTTACCGAACCCAAGAAACGTCAAAAATATAGTAAGGAAGTCAATAAATTCGTCATATTCAACCATATTTTAGCTTCTTTTTCGGTGACATTAATGAACCATCTCGACGAAATGGACAATAATTATATCAATAAGGACCATGTCCGGACAATTCGAAAAATATTAAGCTCCTTGGAGCAGTCCATTCAACTGCTACATTCTGACGATAGCGTCAATGCATTTATTCCTTTGGCGATCGAAATTCCCAACGACCAATTTGATAATACAGATGTCAGTTCAGTTGATGGACAGTTATTGAGCGAACAGCTGGACTTTCTCAATAAAATTGCACAGGACCTCCATAAAATAGTTCAGGATCTTCACGCTAAAAGCACAGCAATGTCAGAAAATGAACTGCCTAAAGCTTTAAGCTGATTTATTCTTTAAAATTCTCGACATTTATACCATGAGCGATACGATAACACGGTACGACCTGATCATAGTTGGCGGCGGGCCAATTGGCTTAGCTTGCGCCTTAGAAGCCAAAGAAGCAAATTTAAACTACCTTATTCTCGAAAAGGGCTGTTTGGTCAACTCATTATATAATTACCCCCAAAATATGACCTTCTTCTCTTCCTCCGAAAGATTAGAAATAGGTGATATTCCATTTGTCACCACCAATCCCAAGCCAAAACGCATGGAGGCGCTGGAATATTACAGACGTATACAGCAAAAGTTCGCACTGGATACCCATCTTTTTGAAGAAGTACTGGAAATTAAGAAAGAGGACACGGAGTTTCTGGTCAGCAGTAGCAAAAGCATATACCTGAGCAAGAAAGTCATCATCGCCACGGGTTTTTATGACATACCGATGTTGCTCAATATCCCGGGCGAAGAACTTCCCAAAGTGAGGCATTACTACGACGATCCACATTATTATAGCAGCCAAAAGGTGATCGTTGTCGGCGCCAGTAATTCATCCATTGATGCCGCCCTTGAAACCTACCGAAAAGGAGCACAAGTTTCTTTGGTAATCCGCGGTAGCGAAATCAGCCGCCGGGTAAAATATTGGGTAAAACCTGATATTGAAAATCGAATTGCCGCGGGTGAAATCGATGTCTATTATAACAGCCACTTAACAGAAGTTACTCCAACTACTGCGCATATCCAAACCCCAGATGGTATGGTCGAACTCGATAATGATTTTGTACTGGCTTTAACCGGCTATCGCCCAAATTTTGATTTTTTGAAAAAGATCGGAATTGATATTCCCCAAGAAGCACCTTGCATTCCCAGCCATAATGAAGAAACAATGGAAACAAATATTGCCGGGATTTATTTGGCAGGTGTCGTTTGCGGTGGCTTAAATACCCACCTTTGGTTTATTGAAAATTCACGAATTCATGCCAAACAGATTATCGGACATATTCGCTCAACACTTACTTGAAGACTTGAAAACGTAAGCCATTTAAGAAGATTTTCATCATTTTCTTCTGTAAACTGAGAATATGATCGAATTCTTCTTTTGTTGGGAACAACATGTTTTTCATATCCTTTAATATGCCCATACGCATACCGAATAGTGAATACAAAAGAATCCGCGCAGTTTCATTGATATCTTCCACCTGTATCTCGCCGGCATCGATACCAATCTTGAGAATCTTCTCAATAATTTCTACCTCACGGAGATAAGACTCTTTGAAAACCTGTTCCAGCTCGTCCGGAAGCTCTTTGACCATCTTCATGGTGTATTCAAATAAATTATAATACTGATTGATGATCTTGACACGCATATCAATGGAGTACATCATAATCTCCTCAAAGTCTCCCCCTTTTCCAATGACATCCTCAAGGTCCTCGATCATTTTGTCGATGACATATTCGAAAACCGCAGAATATAAGCTATTCTTATCCGGAAAATAATAATACAGCAATGCTTTTGAAAAATTGAGATCCTTGGCTATTTCCGACATCGTTGTCTTAGCCATTCCAAAATGTGCAAAGCGCCTTGTCGCAGCTTCTAGAATTTTGATTCTTTTTACATCTGCATTACCCATTAAACTTATATTTTTTATCGTTAAATAAACGGTTTATACTATCTTTACCGATTATCATGCTAAAGATAGCTGATTTTTTTGAATTTCTGAAAACTAAAGTCAACATGAAGTTAAACATTCAATCGAATATATCTTTAAAAGCTTTCAATACGTTTGGAATTGAAGAAAAGACAAATTTTCTAATCGAAGTGAATGACAATGAAACATTGACCGAAATTTTTAAAAATGGTATTTTTAAGGAGAACTTCTTTGTTCTTGGCGCAGGTAGCAATGTCCTTTTCACCAAAGCATTCGACGGCTATATTATTCGTATGACGAGCAAGGGCATACAGTCAAAAATTGATGGCGATGATGTCTATGTCACAGCGCAAGCGGGAGAAATCTGGAATGACTTCGTTTGGTATTGTATCGAACATAATTACGCGGGTATTGAAAACATGGCCCTAATTCCTGGCACTGTTGGTGCTTCACCTGTGCAAAACATCGGTGCCTATGGTACCGAGTTGATGTATGTTTTTCACGAATGTCAGGCTTTCGATACGCATACCGGTAACTTTGCGACCTTCAAAAAAGAAGATTGCGATTTCTCCTATCGCGACAGTATCTTTAAAACAGCACACAAAGGGCGTTTTATCATTACTCAGGTCACTTATAAGCTAAGTCAAACAGCTCATATCAATACAACTTATGGTGCAATTGAAGCCGAACTCGCCAAAGAAAACATAACAAACCCGAGCATTGCCGACATTGCAACCATTGTCTCCAAAATCCGCGTAGAAAAGCTTCCTGACCCAAGTACAGTGGGAAATGCAGGTAGCTTCTTTAAAAACCCTGTAGTGACAGCATCAACTTTTGGACCTCTTCAGAAAGAATACCCTACAATACCGCATTATCCAATGCCCAATAATGAAACAAAATTGGCTGCTGGATGGTTAATAGAACAATGTGGTTGGAAAGGAAAAGAATATGGACAAGCAGGTGTATGGAAAAATCAGGCACTTGTACTAATAAATAGACAAAACGCTACAGGACAGGAAATTTACAATCTATCGGAACAAATTATAAGTGATGTAGCCAACAAATTTGGCATCAATCTAGAGCGTGAAGTTAATTTACTGTAAAGATTTAAAAAAAGTATTTTTACTCTTTTTAAATCTGAAAGCAAAAGAAAAACAGGCTTCACTTTAGCTAAACATCACTTTGAGCTAATTTTATTTACTTAAAGTTAGCTTACGCACACGTTTGCTTTGCTTAAAATAATCTTAAAATTATATTAACAAATCTAATTTTGCCATTTTTGGCGCATTTTTTGCCTCATACTTAATGAACCGCATTTATAAACGTACTGTTTTGTAAAAAGAACAGTTATAATTCATTAAGCTATGACAAAGAATGAATTTGACACCATGGTTATTGAGCAATCGGACTCATTAAAACTCTACGCCAGAAATTTTACCAGTGATTACGAAGATGCCAACGATCTCGTTCAGGACACAATCCTGAAAGCTGTAACCTATTTTAAAAATTTCAAAGAAGGAACCAATTTGAAAGGATGGCTTTACACCATCATGAAAAATACGTTTATTAACAACTATAGACGTATTGTGAAAACCAACTCTTTCATTACGAAAGACGAGGATATTTCTAACGCTAACCTCCTATTATCCGCTTCCTCAAATCAGGGCGAAAGCAAATTTGTCATGGAAGACATCCATGAAGCTTTATCTAGTCTTTCCGAAGAATATTACATCCCTTTTTCATTGTACTTCGAAGGTTTTAAATACCACGAGATATCGGAACATTTAAATATCCCCATCGGAACGGTAAAAACAAGAATACATGTCGCTAGAAAATTAATGAAGAGATCACTATCGGCCTATAAAGTAGCTTAGTTTTTCTATCTTCGCCTTTTTACAATGACGAATGGCAGAAGAATTATCGGAATACAGCAAAAGCCAACTGGCTTTACGTAATGGTCAGGACAAACCACAGATCTGGGTTGCTTATCGCGGACTTATCTATGATGTCGGAGAAAGTAGACTGTGGAAAAACGGAATGCACTACGAACATTGGGCCGGACAAGATCTAACTGAGGAGCTCCAAGAAGCCCCTCATTCAGAATCTGTATTTTCAAAATTTCAGATCGTCGGAAAACTGAAAGATCAATGATTATAAGTTAAACTGAGATAGGGCAACAAAAGCATTCAAACGCTTTTGTATGTCCTCTTCGGTAAGATCAACCAACCGATCTGTTCCAAATTTCTCTACACAGAATGAAGCTAGCGCAGAACCAAAAATCAATGCGTTCTTCATGTTTGTAAAGTTGATACTTTTTACTTTGGCAAGATAGCCAATAAAACCTCCAGCAAAGGAATCTCCCGCACCAGTTGGATCAAAAACATCTGCTAATGGTAGCGCCGGAGCAGAAAAAATCTGATTCTCTCCAAAAAGAAGCGCACCGTGTTCACCTTTTTTGATAATTAAATATTTAGGTCCCATTGCTAAAATGACTTTTGCAGCTTTAACCAGCGAATACTCTCCAGAAAGTTGCCTTGCCTCTGAATCATTGATGGCTAAAACATCAACCTTGAGAAGCACTTTTCTTAAGTCATCCATGGCAACATTCATCCAGTAGTTCATGGTATCCAGAACAACCAACTTAGGCTTGTGTGCCAAGCGCTCCAACGTAGTCAATTGTATTTGAGGCGTAAGATTGCCCAAGAGAAGATACTCGCAATCCTGGTAACTTTCAGGAATAATAGGATCAAAATCAGCCAATACATTTAAGTCTGTCGCCAAGGTATCACGGCTATTCATATCGTTATGATACCTGCCAGACCAAGAAAAAGTTTGCCCACCAGTAATCACCTGAACACCCGTAACATCTATACCACGGCTCCTGATAAGATCGAGATTATCATTTCCAAAATCCTCCCCAACAACACTGACCAATTTGATTTGATCACATAGATATGACGCCGCTAGACTCGCAAATGTACCGGCACCACCTAGAATTTTGTCAGTTTTACCGAACGGTGTTTCTATTGTATCGAAAGCCACCGTACCAATAATTACTAAACTCATAGTTTTTTAATAAGCATGGTAAACAAAAAAACCGGCATAAAGCCGGTTTCAATATTGCTCCTGAAGCTGGGCTCGAACCAGCGACCCTCTGATTAACAGTCAGATGCTCTAACCTGCTGAGCTATTCAGGAATTTATTTTTCGAGAAATTCCTTTCTCATAGAGTGTACAAAAGTAGTACATTTTAATATCATTTGCAAATAAAATATTTGCATTGTTGCTCCTGAAGCTGGGCTCGAACCAGCGACCCTCTGATTAACAGTCAGATGCTCTAACCGGCTGAGCTATTCAGGAATGAAAAATTGAATATTTTAAAAACTCCGGTTATGTAAGTTATTAAATTGCTCCTGAAGCTGGGCTCGAACCAGCGACCCTCTGATTAACAGTCAGATGCTCTAACCTGCTGAGCTATTCAGGAGTGTTTTTCAATTTTTCCGGAGACCCTATTGCGTTTCCGTGATGCAAGTATCGGAAGATTATTAGAATACTACAAATTTTTTGAGCACATTTTTTACAACTTCCTAAATTCCAATTAGAATAATTTATTTTTATTTTTTCAAACAGCTCCACAAAATCCCCTTTTCAGCAATTAAACCAACATTATCCTTCTTTTACCTTCAATCGCCATCAGCGGATGAACGACCAGTATCGGCAATTGCGTACAATTAAAGCAACACACCTTTCAAAATTAGCGTTGCCACACTAAAATAAATCAGCAAACCTGTTACATCGACTAACGTCGACACAAAGGGCGCTGAAGAACTCGCAGGGTCGGCCCCAAGTCGTTTCATCACAAAAGGCAACATAGACCCCATCAACGACCCCCAAAGGACCACACCAACCAATGACAAAGAGATAACTAATGCAACCAACACCCAATACTGACCATAGCTATGCGCAAAAGATTGCCATGCCATAATCCTTATAAAACCCAAAGCCCCCAAAATAAGTCCCAGCAGTAAACCCGAAAGAATCTCTCTTCGCATCACACGCCACCAGTCACCCAAGGTAACTTCCCCCAGGGCCATCGCTTGAATAATTAATGTTGAGGCTTGCGAACCGCTATTTCCACCACTGGATATAATAACAGGCATCAGTGCAAACAACATAATCGCACTTGCCATTTGCTCCTCGAAATGCTCAATAACCGTAGCGGTCAAAAGTTGTCCCAGAAAAAGCACAATAAGCCATCCAGCTCTCTTCTTCACCAAGTTCTTAATCGACACATCCAGATAAGGTTCATCCAACGCCTCCGTTCCCCCGATACGTTGCATATCTTCCGTGTACTCCTCGTTTGCTACCCAAAGAATATCATCGACAGTCACAATCCCCAACATAACCCCCTGTTCGTCGACAACAGGCAAGGCCACGCGATTATTCATCCGGAAGATGTTGATCGCTTCCTCCTGGGGATCGTAAGCATTCAGCGAGATCAGCCGATGATCGATCAAATCTCCAACGACTCTATCTGGCTCCGCCATCAGCACATCTTTAATCCGAATATCATCAACCAGCTTCCCATTTCCATCAATCACATACAATACATCTATCGTTTCCGAATCTCTTCCATAACGCCTAATATGCCCCAATATCCGTTCAATACTCCAATGTTCTTTTACGGTAATATAATCAGGTGTCATTAGGCGCCCAACGCTGTCTTCCGGATAGCCCAGCAAAGCCAATGCTTCAACACGATCTTTGGGTGGCAACAGTAAAATTAAATGCTTAATATCGTCCTTCATTTCTGAAAAAAAAGAAGTCCGATCATCGGGAGGTAACTCGTTAATTAGTGCGCTAATTTTTGCTTTAGAAAGCTTCTTAAAAATCCTGTTTTGAGTAGGGAAATCCAGAATACGAAAAACGTTAACTGCGCGATTCAAATTTAACGATTCAATAAATAGTGAACCATGTTCGGGCAACTCATCAATCAGCTCCTCAACTTCTGAAATATTTAATTCATTCAAAAATTCTTCCAGCCCAACAAGATCTCCACCTGCTATCAATTGCTCTATTTGATTCACCTGCATTTCCAGTTCTTCCATATCTCTCAATTTAAAAATCCTACATCTAAACAAAGTTTATATGTTACAAAAATCGCTTTTTTAAAGTAAATTCTGCATAAAAAAATAAATAATAAAAACCTGCAGTCTGTCGCAGTAATTGGGATAAATACCCCGCGTAACGTTCAATGCCCAATTCAAAAACAAGACATTTTGTCATTAGTAAAAAACTAAGGGAAACCATTCTCGCCAACAACTTCAACAGATCTCTACAAAAGAAAGACGATGAAATTTATCGTCTAATTACCGATCCATTTTTTTTATCCAATAAAATGAATCAGGCCACACCCAACTCGCCAGCACACTCCCAAAGCAACACCCCATAGACGTCTGATTTTTCCACAAAAAAAACAGACAAATTTTCTCGGCGCAGTCTTAGAATCGCTATTTATTTAAGTATATTCGTCGTATACTTTAACCTGTTCAATATAGTGCTTTTTTTTCAGAACAGCCCAATATCATCAGGTTGTTTTACAGAAAAAAATAGTAAAAAGAAGTAAATCATAAAAATCATAAAAGCCTATTATTCAAATATAAATAAATTTGAAACAGAAGTTAAAGTTCATATAAATAGGAATAATAAAACTAAAAAAAATAGCAAACACTCGATATACAAAAATTAATGAAACATAAAAACCTAATTATCAACATATTATCATTATTATCATTAATAATATATTCACAAAAAAGTTCTGCTCAATTTTTTGAAGACAGCCAAGCGCCCTTAAGCCAAAAATGGTATAAAATTGAAACCAAGAATTTTCGACTAATTTTCCCTGAGGAAATGAAGAGCAAGGCCCCTACCCTAGCTGACCAGGTTAACCGATCGCTGCGTACAACTGCTAGAAATTACAAAATAACACCGCGGAAAATTCCATTCATTATCCATAACACGAATCTACAAACGAATGGTTTTGTACAGCTGTCTCCACGTAAATCTGAACTGTACAGCACCGCAGGCGCAGAACCCGACAACCAGACCTGGCTACCCAATTTGATCCTTCACGAGTCAAGACACGTAAGTCAATTTGACAAATTGACAGGAAAACTACGCGCGCCATTTTTTGAACAATTAGCCCTTGCCTACTACGGACTGACCGTTCCTTCCTGGTATTTTGAAGGCGATGCAACCCTTACAGAAACCATATATTCGGAGGGAGGGCGAGGAAGATTACCCGCTTTTGAAATGCCCATCAAAGCGAACTTTCAATCGAATCACAGCTATAGTTTTAATAAATATTTATTGGGGTCCTATAAAGATATAGTCCCGAGTTACTATACAATCGGCTATCTGATGACCTCCACTTTAAAGTCGGAATTACCTTCGAATTATGAAGCCGACCTCTTTTCGGAGCTGAACAAAAAACCATTATATCCCTATAATATCAATCGTGTTTTAAAGAAAAAAATTGGAGGAAATAGTGCCTACTTATACAATAAAACAATAGCAAATTTAGAGACCATATGGAATAAGAAAACAAGCGACTATCAATACCAGAAATACAAAGAAATAGACAAGAAAAACGACAGCTATTACAACAGCAATTTATTACCAAAACACAAGAACGGTCTGATCTATTTCATTAAGCAGAACCCACAAAAGACCAACGCAATTTACACGTATGATGTGGCAACAAAAACAGAAAATAGGCTCGCTAAAACTGGCATACAGTTAACACCACATTTTGACGTAAACAGCAATTACATCGTATGGGACGAGCTCCATAAAGATCCGCGTTTCAACAAAAGAACATACAGCGTTATCAATGTCATGGATCTCAAAACAGGTAAAATTAGCCAGCTCAGCAAACAGACGAGATATTATTCACCCATTTTAAGCCCATTAGACGAAACCATTGCCTGCGTTGAGGTAGATTTATCCAACGACAGCTATCTAACGCTCATAAGCCTTAAAAACAATAGCATCATCAAACGGATAAAAATAGGCAATTCCGAACAGCTGCAACACCCTGCTTTCAACCCCAAAGACGATAAAATAATAGCAATACGATTATCCGAATCCGGAACCGCACTGTGTGAAATCGATCTGAAAAATGACAAAATCACCAACCTAACACCTTGGGACAACCAGCAATATGAAAGACCGCAATACCTTTCGGGTATGAAAATCATCACAAAAGCTAACTTCAACGGTATAGATAATATTTACAGCATCGACCTCCTATCTGGAAAGAAACAGCTTTTGACAAAGGCACAATTTGGCGCGTTCAACCCTTTTTACGATAACGATACAAGGCAATTATTCTTCAACGACTACCAGTACAACGGCTACAAGATCGCCCAGACATCTATCGATACCGCATTTGATATCGACCCAGAAACGGATTACTTTTCGCATTATTACGCCACCGCATTGACCAGAGACAGCGTAAAAAATATCGCTGCAGTCTCCGTAGATACTAGTCAGCACTACCAAATTGTACCCTATCGTGGACTGGGCAGAACGTTCAATTTTCATAGTCTTTCGCTAAGTAGCAGCAATTTTGAAAGCTTCGACAATTTTAAACCAGGAGTCTTCTGGTTATCAAACAACATCTTAAACACCACACAAATTGCTCTGGGGTATGAATATGACACCGACATTCGAAAAGGAGTATACTCGGCAGAACTTACCTACAACAAGTACTTTCCAAAATTCTCGCTACGCTATGAAAACAGAGGGCAAATTGCAGCAGCAAGCATCCCTAACAAACCTGACAGTAGCATCCGTTTCGACTGGCGCGAGCATTATATATCTTCACAGATCTCCATCCCGCTCTCCTTTTACAAAAGAGACTACGTCTACTCCACTGGATTCAACCTGGCGACAGCCTATCTACGGCGCTATGACCTTAGCCGCACAGACGTCAAGAACTTTAATTATGAGACTGCATTTCCCTTGACCTATCAGCTTTACCTCAATCGAAATGCTCGAATGGCCAATATGGACCTCTACCCAAGATGGGGACAAAATTTTAGTGTCACCTACCGACATACGCCTTTTGAAAACAATGCAAAAGGTGAAATTTTATCAGCAAGAACAGTATTCTATCTACCTGGATTTATGAGCAATCACGGTTTTCAAATTAGATTGAGCGCCCAAACAGGATCAGGAATTTATCAATACATCAACGATATCCCTCTTGTGAGTGGATTTAGCTACTACAAATATGAAAAAATAAAAAACACGGTGTTGGTCAACTATCGTTTCCCTATAGCTTATCCCGACCTTGGATTAGGATCTTTAGCCTATATTAAACGTGTAAAAGGAGGAATATTTGCCGATTATCAAAATATACACAAACACAGGGAGATCTCACCAAAAAGCTTTGGAGCCTATCTGTCGCTTGATTTCAATGCTTTCAGATTCCCACTTCCAGATTTCGAATTCATCGTTAAGGGTACCTATATCAATGACAACACGACAACACAACGTGTAGTTCCAACTTTCAGTTTAAACTACACCTATTAAGGATAAGCTGCTTAAGGATGAATCGCCCAGTTAAAATTCAGTGCCAAGGCATAATGATCCGATAAGGGCAATCCTTTGACATTGGTGAATAGATTATTTTCTATTTTATAATCCCGGGCAGCAAGACTGAGGTGACTACTGCTCCGATAGAGGATCTTATCGATAGATTCGCTCTGATTGCTGATAGACAACATATGTGGCGGCTTAAACTCATGTCGCACCTCAGGCACTAAGCCTCCATTTTCGAGCTCAACCCAGCTATCAACCAATGCTGTGGAATCCATAAAATCATGCAGGTTATCATCACAAAAACTATAATGTGCATTAAAATCACCCATTACAATAAGTGGCTTACCACTCGAATGCTCTCCAATATAATCACGTAGCTGATTGAGATTATCCCGGCGTGCACTTGAAGCTTTCCTGCTATTTTGTGCATTTGCATGAACATTATAAACATCCAACCAGACTTCAGGAACGATTTCTATCTGAACTAAGGTGAAGCCCTTGGGTGTCAGAAAATCGGCTCCTGTACGTTTTTTCCAGGGCACACGGACAACATCGGTCATCGGAAAATGAGACAGGGTATTGAGACCATCACCAAAGGGAACACGTCCCTTGGTTCTTGTGCGATATGGATGTGAATTACCGCCCCAATATAGACTTCTATTATAATTGAAATCCTCCTGTACATTAACAATGTCAAAAGGATTGATCTTCTTTCCAATTTCAGCAATACTTCTGCTTCTTCCTGTAATCGCAGAGGAAATAATCCCAGGCAACCCCGCTACATTATACGTCAGTACCGAAAAAAAACCAGAACTATCTTTTTCTTTACTCTTATTAGCATCCATCAATATCTGCATATATAACCATGTCATGATAAATTTAGCAAATACAATAAAAACTCACCAGTGCTACACAAACATTTAACGGATAATTGATTTAATCTGACATTACATCAATAGTTTCGTACAAAACATCGATCTTTTTTAATAAAAAGATTAATATAGCACAAAGTGACTAATAAAGAGTAGTTTACAAGAGAGGAAAACTCTATCGGTAACGATTTAGTAATGGTGCTTATTACATTCTTTTTCATTTGATTACCTTGTAAATCAATATTGCAAATATAAAAAATAAAGGGTAGAGTACATTGGCTCTTTACCCTTTATTTCGACTTACAAAGTTATTGCGGAGGTTGCTCATTTGTGTGCTCCTACAATTGCGCATTACCGTAATCCCAATAGTATGAGCCCTGCTTTAGTATAAGACATGGCAAGGTGTATATAGAATATGTACCCAAACAGAGAGATACAGAATGCTTTAGATATATGGCTTAAGCAAAGGCTGGTAGTTTGACCTATCCATGTACCAGGAACACTGAGCATAAAGCTATGGTGCTGTTTTATATCCATAATGACAGCCTTACTGAGTTAGAGTTTTTTTCAAGACATTCAAAACTCAGTCAATCAGGTCGCACAATAATTAAATCGAAACCTATTAAGATCGATTTACCCTACTGTTCAAGATCTGCCCTTAAAGAGGTCTACGTTTTTAATTGCTATGTTTTTAAGCCTAATCCGCCTAAATTCTCTTCTTTTATTTGAGTCGAAATTCGGTAGGAGAAATACCTGAGAGTCTCTTGAAAAATCGGCTGAATACCTGCACGTTTTCAAATCCGAGTTCGTACGCTATTTCAGAAATATCCCGTTTTGTATAATGCAGCAAGTTTTTAGCCTCTAACAGAATACGGTCATGGATAAGCTGAAGTGGTGATTTTTCATCAATCTTCTTAAAGGTATTGGTAATGGTCTTTGGTGATTTGTGTAATAAACCTGCATAGTAAGAGACGCTATGCTGCTCCTTAAAGTTTTGTTCAACCAGAAAATTGAATTCCCTTATTAAATTATGCTGACTATCGTCGATGAAAGACAAGGTACCTTGCATTTTGTATATTCTTGTGCACAGTATCAGGATGCGCTTGAGGACAATTTGCAGCATTTCAAGCTGCAATTCGTCTTTCATTTCTAATTCCATATCGGTTAGGTTCCAGGCATCATTCATTATCGCAAATTGCGGCTCCTGAACCGAAACAACCGGTATTTTTGCAGGTGTATAATACAATACACCTTTACAGCCGACTTCGCTATCATGGTTAATTATGCAATAGAATTCTGAATTGAACCGAAGCATTTTCATAGCGTTAATCTGCTCATATTGCACATGATGGTATTGAGAGAGACTAACAATCTGGTTGTTATTAAAAGTTTGGTGAATGCCATCGATGATCAATTTGTTTCCGTCAGATTGAAACCACAGTAGCTGCAGAGCCCCAGATACAATCGGCCTAAAGCTTCTGAAATTGTCACAATCTACATACTCCAACTCAAAGTATTCGTTCTGCTTTCCTTGATAGATCATATTAATATTCAATTTAAAGTACTTCTATATTATTATCAAAAATACATATAATCTCAAAACACAATTTAATTTAAAGCGAATCTTTAAATCAGATCAATAGTTAAAAGTTGTTTCTTCCTTTGAATCATTCAATTTGATAGCTAACTCAGCGAGTCGGTTGCGTATCTGATCTGACAAAGTAAAGTTTCTATCTGCTCGCACCTTATTCCTAATTTCAATTAGTAATTTGATTGTCCCGTCGAGTTTTTCAGCGTAGCTGTCATACACACCCGATCTCATTTCCAATCCTAGTACGTCAAAAACAAAGGTTGAAATACCTTTATTGAAATGTTCCAGATCGGTTGCTGAAAGTATGGCAGTCTTGTCTTTCAGTTGATTAATATACGTAACGCCTTCAAAAAGGTGTGAGATAAGTATCGGCGTATTAAAATCGTCATCCAACGCCTCATAACATTTGGCTTCCCAACCAGCGATGTCGAGTGTCGATCTATTTCCAGGCTCAAGCTTCGATAAGCTATTTATCGCTTTCATCAGGCGGTCGTATCCTTTTTCAGCAGCCAGGATCGCCTCATTCGAAAAATCCATAATACTTCGATAATGCGTTTGTAACATAAAAAAACGCGTCACCGAAGCTGAAAACGCTTTGCTAAGAACAGGATTGTCGCCAGCCAAAATCTCATCTGGCAGAATATTATTTCCACTAGATTTGGACATTTTCTTTCCATTCAGCGTTAACATATTGGCATGCAGCCAGTAGTTAACCGGTGCATGGCCCGTGGAGGCTTCTCCCTGAGCTATTTCACATTCATGATGTGGAAATTTCAGATCCATACCTCCACCGTGGATGTCAAATCTTTGCCCAAGGTATTTTGTGCTCATTGTGGTACACTCCGTATGCCATCCCGGAAAACCATCGCTCCACGGCGAAGGCCAGCGCATTATATGGTGTGGATCAGCACGCTTCCATAGCGCAAAATCCTGTTCATTCCGTTTGTCAGACTGGCCGTCAAGTGGTCTGGAGTTATCAAGCGTGTGTATCAGGTCCCGATGGCTGAGCACACCATAATCGTAATCCTCACTATACTTTGCCACGTCGAAATATACCGATCCATTCGATTCGTAGGCATAGCCCTTATCTATGATGTTCTGTATGACATTGATTTGCTCAATCATGTGACCGGTCGCCGTTGGTTCAATGCTTGGCGGCAAAAGGTTGAATTTTTGGAGGATATCATGGAAATCAACGGTATAGCGTTGAACAATTTCCATTGGTTCAAGTTGTTCCAAACGCGCTCTTTTTGCAATTTTATCTTCACCGCTATCTGCATCATCAACCAGGTGTCCTACATCAGTGATATTACGCACATAACGGACTTTATAGCCTAAATGCAGAAGATAGCGATAGATGATATCGAACGAGAGGAATGTCCTTACATTACCAAGATGTACATTACTGTACACCGTCGGACCGCAGATATACATCCCAACGTGACCATCTTGAATCGGTGTGAATATTTCTTTTTCGTTCGAAAGTGAGTTATATATTTTCAGTGGATGATCTTTATATATAGTCATATTGAATATTCAAAAGTTGCAATGTTTTGAAGGTAAATTCTAATTCACTTTTCCAACTCTTCAATAATTGCGTAATCTAACCATAATAATGCTCGATTGGGATCCGAACCAAATATGGAACGGACTACCTTACCGTTTTTATCTACCAAAACCCAGTGAGGTGTCCCCCCGGCTTGGTAATCGTGAAAAGTGGTGGCCATACCGGCATCCCTAAAAACCGGAAACCTAACATGCAATGACTTTAAATTTTCAATAATTTCATCATTGGTATATTCGGGACCTTCAAAATTGCTATGAATCCCTAATACGTTCATCTTGTCCCCGTGTTCATACGCCATTTTATTGGCAAATGGGATAGCTCTTCCTACACATCCCGGACAGCCTAAATAGAAAAACAAGATCAATAAGGGTTTTCCTTTGAAGCTATCGTAATGTGGAAGATCTTTCTGTCCGATACTTTCCAAATGCCAGGGTTGGATTTGGTTGTTCAAAATTTCCATAACAATAAATATCAAAATTCCCCTATCCTTTTCAGAAGGGGAATGCAGTTAATCGACGTAAGCATGTGCGCTTAAATCAGTTTATTCAGGTTGCCATATTGATTGAATCTGTCTGATCATCTGATTGGTAAATCCCCATTCATTGTCATACCAAGCCATTATTTTCACTAGGTCTCCATCAACAACCCTTGTCATTTCTAAATCTACGGTAGAAGCGAAAGCACTTCCTATGATATCAGTTGATACAAGGGGTTCATTTGTTACAGCGATCACTTTTTTATACCGTTCTGTGGTCGCTTCTTCTGACAGAATCTGATTGATTTCCTCAACCGTGGTAGGTCTCTCAGCAATAAAAGTAATATCCGAAATGGAGCCAACAGGGACGGGAACTCTAATGGCAACGCCGTCGAACTTTCCGGCGTACTGAGGTAATACTTTAGTAGTCGCTATGGCTGCTCCCGTAGCAGCCGGTGCCAGATTCAAGCCGGCCGCTCTACCCATGCGTGGCTCTTTTTTCGAAGGCGCATCGACAAGGCTTTGTGAAGCAGTATATCCATGTATGGTATTAAGAATTGCTTTTTTTATACCTAACCTTCTTCCCAAAATTTCTATTACAGGGCTGATGTTATTGGTCGTACAACTTGCACAAGAAAAGACCAATGTCTTATCATCTGTAGTGTTTACGCCATAAACAACTGTTGGAGTGTCTTTTGTAGGACCTGAAATTACAGCTGCTTTAGCACCAGCCAGAATATGCCCTTCAGCATCGGCACTGTTGGTAAATATGCCGGTACTTTCAATAACAACGTCTACATTGAGTGCTTTCCATGGTAACTCTAAAATGTTGCGTAGACTGGAATACTTGATTTCTTTATCCCCCACAAATAAGCTGTCTCCTTCAAATTTAACATCTTTAGCATACTTACCATAGTTACTGTCGTATTTAAGCAGATATGCTGCATTTTCTACCGACATCAAATCGTTTATGGCGACGACTTCAAGGTCATCGGTTTCAAAAATCAGTTTTAATGCTGCCCTTCCTATGCGACCAAATCCGTTGATTGCTACTTTTTTCATGATTTTTTATAGTTTTTTGATGATATTATCATTTATTGGTTGCCTTATTAGCTTCCTTCGCCACTTTAAAAAGTGCCGGATTAATATGGCAGTATCCTCCCGGATTCTTATCCAGGTAGTCTTGATGGTAATCCTCGGCTTTATAATATTTCTTTATGGGGGTTACTTCAACTGCTATAGCTCTGATATGTTTTGCCGCCTCTTTATTTATCCGTTGGTTTATAAGTGGTAACTGCTGGCCTGAGGTGTAATAAATGCCCGTACGGTACTGATCACCGATATCATTACCCTGTTTATTTACGCTCGTAGGATCAATAGCAAGGAAATACAAATCAAGTAACAGATTCAAATCCAATTTTTCAGCATCGTATGTAACCTTTACGGTTTCAGCGTAGCCCGTATTTTTCTGTACTACATCCTCATATGTCGGATTGTCGGTACGGCCATTGGCAAAGCCTACTTCGGTAGCGATAACACCATCTACCTGTTTAAAAAAATGCTCTGTTCCCCAGAAACATCCTCCGGCAAAATAGATAACGTCCGTGCTATCGCTATTGCCTGTCATTTCAGTAACGCTTGCTTTTTCTTCCAAGCCCTTATTATGCTCGGCTTTGTTACTCATACTGTTGCTACAACCTGTCATGGCGAAGAAGCCGAGTGCGGTCGATAAGAAAACTACTATATTCATATCTTTATTTTTTTATTTTCCATTTCTTCAACAAGCTTTTTGTATACCGACTTTGTAAACCGAATATATTCTTTGGTTAAGGTATCATAGCCAACCCATTGTTGGACATTTTCATAAGGGCATGTAGGTGCGCCTTCCTCCTGTCCAGAGACCAATATATACCGATCGGGATGCAGCTGGTAAATTTCTGCCGTTACTTTGTTCATTGCTTTACAAAAAAGTTCCAAAGCGCTCAAAGTGGCAGGTGTAGCCATTCGGATTTTTGACCAGATAATCTTGATGGTAGTCTTCGGCAGGCCAAAATTTTGTGAACGGCTCCAATGTCGTTACTACCTTTCCAGGCCAGCGTTGCGAATCATCAACTAATTTGATCATTTCCACGGCATCATTTCCTTCTTCATCGTTCTGAATGAATAGTGCCGAGCGGTAACTTTTGCCCCTGTCATTGCCCTGCCTATCTACCGTGCTGGGATCATGTACCCTGAAAAAATAATCCAATAACTCCCTATAAGTTGTCTTGCTTGGATCATAGGTAATTTCAACACCCTCTGCATGGCCGGGATGATACTCGTAGGTGGGATTATCGTTCTGTCCCCCTAAGTACCCGACTTCGGTATTAATTACGCCAGGACGTGCTCTGAAAAGATCTTCCATGCCCCAGAAACATCCACCCGCCAAATATGCTTTTTTCAAATTTTCCATTACTTATAGCTTTTATTTTATTTAAGTTCTTTAAAATTTTTGATCTGAAATGCTTGAGAGATCTCAGCCCTCTACTTTCTTAAGCGCCACGGCATTGATACAGTATCTAAGACCACTTGGTGCAGGACCATCCGGAAAAACATGGCCCAAATGCGCATCACAGACATTGCAGGTCGTTTCCACTCTTATCATACCATAACCACCATCCTTATGGTAGGCAATATTTTCAACAGCTATGGGCTGAGTGAAAGAAGGCCAGCCAGAAGTGCTGTTAAATTTTTCAGTTGCATCAAACAAAGGTGTTCCACAACTGATACATTCATATTTACCCGGTTCAAATAAGCCGCACATATCCGAACTATGTGCTCGCTCAGTACCCTTCCCCCTGGTAACAAAATACGAATCGGGGCTTAACAGTTCTTTCCATTCCTCGTCTGTTTTTTCCACCCTGCGAGTCGGAACAGGATTACCTTTGTTTACGAACTTGATGATATCATTCCAGTTTAACATAACTATTTATTTTGAATGTTACTATTTATTTCCTATTTCCAACGCGGATATCTTCTTTTGAAGTTCGTCCTTGGTTCGAAGACCTACTATGGTCTCCACAGCTTTTTGGTTCTTGAAAAAGATCAATGTGGGGATGCTACGCACACCAAAACGCTGGGCAAGTTCCTGTTGATTATCAACATTAACTTTAACTATTTTGACCTTCCCCTCAAAGTCTTTGGACAGGTCATCCAATGTGGGTAATAGCGCCTGGCAAGGACCACACCAGTCGGCGTAAAAATCTACAACTACGCTTGCTTCTTTTTGAATTGTTTCTTCAAATTCCTGTTTACTTTCTATTTTTCTCATAACTAAAAACTTTAATTGTTATCTAACTCCACAAAGTTAATATACGGCAATACCCTTTCTCTTACCGTTATCACCCGATATTTTGGCAATTCTTCCCATCTTAAAAATCATTTCGAATATGATGACCGAATGTTTTGCGTATTGCAGCTAGTTTAGGATTTATATTGGTTTGGCAGAAAGGTTTCTGTTTGTCTTTTTTATAATAATTGAGGAAACGCTCCGAATTCAATCTGAAGTCTGCCAAGGGCAGTGTCTGTGTAATATATTTGGTGTCATTTTCCTTTGACAGTTTATTGATTATTATTTCGATAGTGTCTTTATCATTGGGATCAATATAATACACTGCCGAACGATACTTGTAACGCATACTGTGTGCGCTTGCGCTACTATGCGTCAGCAGATGCACTTCAATTAACACATCCAGTGTGATGCCTTCATTAAAATGGACAATAACGGCTTCTGAAAATGTATCATAGGGGTTCAATGAGGAGATCCAGCCCTGCTCCACAGACTCAACGCCATTTAAAGCCTGAAATATGGCTTCTGTACACCAATGACAGCCTCCACCAAAACCTATTTTTTTCATATTTCTTATTAACAAATTATTATCTGAGCTAGCGTCTTTTATATTAAAATAATGAATTGAACTCCTAAAGATTATTCGGAGATGCTGCGCATTCTAAAAATTCTTCGAGTTGTGATATCGTTGGATTCTTAATATAATCGTTGCCCACTATTATGGTAGGGAACTTTAATTTACCTTCGTACAGACCCCGTACTTTAGCTTCGGCTTCAATTTTTGTTTCCACATTAAAATCATCAAATTCCATCCATTTGCTTTGCAGGTAGTCGGTAACATCTCATCCCTTCCTTTTGATATACATCCGTAAATTGGTCAATGTACAGCTACAATACCAGATAAAACCGTTGTAAACGGATCGGAACCAATATCACTACCATCATTAAATGCTGGTTCATCGAGAACCAGTTGTCCTGCTCGCCAGTTAAAAGTAATTTTCCTGGTTGTCTTTAACGATATCACCCATAATATCCTTTACGAAGAGTCGTACGGTTTGTTTTTTGTGTATCATAATTTTTAAATTTGCACGATCTTAGAAGTATTTGGTTCCCTTTGAAAAATCCTTTTGAATTCAGTATTCTTTATCTAACTGATGTCAAAATAACTTGGATGTTCGGCTATAGCCTTTGATAGTTTCCACTAACACATTAAGTTTACTGTCAAACGAAACAGAACCTTTTCGTATTTCAAGAATTTCCTCTTCACTGAAACCCTTCAATTTTGCTATCATGGTGTGCATGCTCAGACAGTACATTGCCTTATTCTGTTGTGATACTGTCAATGCTATTGCCTCTAACTCCTTTTTTGACAGAGAGGTCTTTCTCGTATGAAACGGTAGTAGGCAGATAACGCATCGTTAGAATACATCACCGTCAAAAACAAATTTGGTTTACGCCCCAACTTTCTATTGAAATAAGTTAAATACTTACTATTCTGCTCACTCATTGCATTAAGAAGGTACATGTTGTTATCTATCGTTGACATCTCTATTATATTAAAATGTTTCTATCAGATACTTCTGAACTTCGAAATATTTGTTCCCGTATAGAGCTTAAAAAACTTGCTGAAATGTGCCGGATTTTCAAACCCAAGTTCGTATGCTATTTCTTTAGCTGATTTTTCGGTATAATGTAAATAACGTTTGGCTTCCAACAGAAGCTTTTCACGAATGAGTACCGAAGGTGCCGGTTGTTTTAATCGTGCAAAAACATTGCTCAATGTCTTAGGAGATTTATGGAGGGCACCTGCATAAAAATTAACCTGATGTTGTTCTTTGAAATTTTTTTCGAGAAGCAATGCAAATTTTCTCACAATATCCATTTTTTCATCAGGGAATTTTGAATAGCTTTCACTTTGAAGCTTTGCTATTCGTGTAGTTTTTATAATTACCCTTTTTAATAAGGTACGAAGCATTTCTCCCTGAAAATTATCCCTCACCATCAGTTCAGTAGAAAACACTTTTTCAAGGTCGGACAATTCTTCTGCTTCATCGGCATTTAGTGTGATAAACATTGGATGCTGGATTCCGTAGAAGAGAAAACCGACGCATCCAACTTCAGCATCGTGATCGATGATACAGTAAAATTCACGGTTAAATTGCCAGGCAGTTAGGGTCTCAGGATGCTGAAAGGTGAAATGCTGATTGGAAACGAGCGGAAGAATGCTCCGTGGTGGCATTGTGTAGGCTATCGCATCGATGAGTACTTCTTGCGATTCACCCTTATTGTAAACAAAAGTATTTACGGGATTAGGACTTGAATTGCTAAGTCCTAATCCTGAAAACAGTTGATTATCGCTGTGCATAACAAACCGCGCCAATGTTGCATTTTCGTTATATTCTTTGATCATTCCCGTTCAGATTTCATTTTCTTTCATATAATACATATAAAAAAATAACATCAATTGCACTATTGGGCTATTCTCCGGTTACCATATGCATGGCAATAGCGATTCAGTTCCAGCTACCGATGGTAACTGTAACAAAAATTACTTGAGCTAATTTCTGTTCACCAAGCAGCGCTAGTGCTCGATCGTAAGTTTCATCAGAAACCCCAGCTATATCAAGTTAAGCAATTTCTTCTGCCAGTTTAAGTACAGCTTGTTCTGTTTCTGTAAAAAAGTTGTTTCCCACCATGCGGCCAGGACAAACAGGCGCTACGGAGTTTACCCTAATTCCAACGCCGCTTGGGTATGACTGATTATATAGTAACCGCAAACGTTGATTGGTGAAATCCAAGTCCGGATAAGTTCCTTGGGGGTTTGGTTCCTGATCTAAAGTTGGTAAATATTTGTCCGAAGTCCCCCTCGCTCTGTATAATTTAGGTTCTGCTTTTCCGATGTCCTTTCTTGTTTTTAACTTATATTACTGTCGCTTATAATCTTGCAATCTTGTTTTTAGCATGTTCATGTCTCTTAGAAGATTATTTATCCAACCACATAAAAGTTAGATCGAACCAGCCAGCGGAACAGCGGGATAGTCCTTCTCCGGATCGAACACGTTATTGAAAAAGTTCGTCAGTGAATACATAGCCACCAGAGCGACAATCTCCATGACATTCGCATCTGTATATCCAGCTTGACGAACAGTTTCCAGATCAGACTCACCGACCTGACCGCGGGTCTCGATGATTTTGCGCGCAAACTGGACGGCGGCGTCCTTCTTCGGATCGATAGCATGGCCTTTTCGAGCGAGAATAATTTCATCGGCCGGCAACTTAGCCATACTGGCCGCATAGCTGTGAACCGCCAGGCAGTAGTTGCAGCCATTCACCTCAGAGACGGCGAGGCTGATGATTTCTCGCGTCTTCACGTCAAGCACCTTGTTCAGGGAACTGCGGAAAGTAGCCCATGCATTAAACGCAATTGGACTCTGCGCAAATGTCGCAAGCATATTTGGCGTGAACCCGAGCATCTTGGTGAACGTATCAAGAGTTGGTTTAGAGTCAGCCGGCACCTGTTCCGGCTTTAGAGCTTGTGTTCTTGGCATCATAGTCTATAGATTTAAAGTTATTTTGACGTTAACTGAATAGTAGTTATTACTAGCTAATAGATTTTGCTAATGGAAATTCATTAGGCACTTGGGTTACAGCATGTAATATGTTACTGATAGTTCTGTCGCCTATGTGCACGATCATATCAATAAGGTTCTCTTTCGAATAACCGGCATCAAAAAAGGCTGCTACCAATGTTCCATCACCTGCATTTCTTTTTTCTGAAAGCTGTTTGGCGAGTTTTACCAAAGCATTCAATTTTTTATCAAACCCTGCACTTCCACCTCTGATTTCAAGCGTCTGTTCTTCTGTGAAACCATTCATCTTGGCTACCATAGTATGTGCACTTAAGCAATATAAACAACTATTCACCTCACTAACTACGAGCGTTACCGCCTCAATTTCTTTTTTTGTTAACGAAGTTTTGCTATTTTCAAGATTAATATGAGCTTCTAGCGCATTTTCGGAATAAGCTAACGTAGAGTACAAATTAGGCACAGCACCGAATGCTTTTTTCAGACCATCGAATATCTGTTGATTTTTTGCTGAAACCTCTTCTCTTTTTAGGACGTTGAATGTATTTTCCATTTTTATTAAATTGTTATGTTATAAATTTATTCGTTTGTATAGTACAAAGGTAAGCCGAGGGAAAGCTTTCACAAATGTCCGTACTTCCCTTTAAGTTGTCTATACTTCCCGATATGGAAAATTTCACTTCCGGATATGTTTTAATAAATATTGACGATGTACAAATTGACTAGCTATATTAGAGTACTTACACGTTAGCCATCACCGAAAAAGAAATTGTGGGTGAAATAGTTTATCTGTATGTAAGACCTGCTTATGTATGTTTCTTAAAACGCACGAGTATTCCCTTCCAATAATTTCAAATTTGTTTTTTTGATTTTCCCTAAAGTTCTCTTTTAAACAACTTTATTTGATATTTCCCAGATGCATCGGGCAGTTTATTCTCCCTTCACTTTCCTTATTAAGAAGTAGTTATTTCTACATTGTATTGTAGTACTGTGCGCCATCTTAGGTGTGAATTTTGACAGTAAATTGCCGGCTTTCTTAAACAATATATTGCCATTTTACTCTACTTTAAATCGTAGCAGTTTAGCGGGGGAAGGTCAACTGTTTATAGCATTATTACTTTTTGTAATTATTGATGATCTAAAGAGAAAACTACCGTAAACAATACTTTTCTATTATTATTTCAATGCTAAAATTTCATTGGCGACTTTCAATAGATCATCCTTAACGATATCTGGCCTGATCGCAAGAGGAAATAGCTGTTGACCGGGCCTAGATACAAACGCGGTTTGCCAACCAGCCCACTTTGCTCCACCAACATCCCATCCATGAGCAGCTACTAGCATACAATCAACATTTTTTACATTCATTTTTCTTGCAGCCCACTTATACACTTCGATATGCGGCTTAAATTTTCCATAATCCTCTACACTTAAAATTTGATCAAAGAAAGAGTCAATTCCGGCAAATTCTAGTTGCGACTTGACTGCCTTATTCGAAGAATTGCTAAATGAGACTAGAACATATCCGGCTTTTTTCAACAGCGCTAAAGCCTCCGTGACTTCAGGATGTGGCTTTAAAGACAAAATTGGCTTCACTGCTGCTTTCGCTTCATCCTCGCTTAGATCAATCTTATTGTTCTTTGCAACCATTCTTAATGTTGCGGCTCCAATGCTGCCAAAATCCATGTATTGGTCGCTTACGGTAACCACTAGTGAGTATTGAAGCATTGTTGTAAACCATAATGTACCAAGTTCCTTGTTACCTCCAAGTTTTGCAACAACAGATTTCTTCAGGGGCTCTAAATCCAGTAAGGTTTCATTTACATCGAAGAAAATAACTTTCGGCTTATCTGTTGCAACTTCATGCTTATTGGTTGAAAGCTCAGGCTTATTTGCAAAGCCTTCAATATTCACCAAACTTAATAGTCCTATTGGTGCTACGGTCTGTAAAAAGGTTCTTCTGTTCTTCATTTTTTTTCAATTGATTTTAAAACTTAGCCATTGTTAGTTCTTTGACTGAAAAACATTTTTTGTTTTACCAACCCACGTAATTCGGTGGCTTAATGCCTTTAAGACGCAAGTAAACGATAAGCTGTCCGAGATGGTGAGTTTGGTGGTCATGCATCAAAATTAAAATCTGACTCCTGGTCATTGGTCCGGCAAAAAACTTCACATGCTCTTCCAATTGCATTTTGCTTGTTCTATTGTGGCCCTGCAATCCACGATCGTAGGCCTCCGCTAATACTTTTAATACTTCAGCCTTTGAGAGCTTTATTGCAGGATCTCTTTTAACAGGGGCATTAGTAAAAAGGTAAGTGGACGATAACCAATTCATATTGTCGGCAATATGAAGCAACTGCTCCGTAAAAGTCATTTCCTCATCCGTAGCTCTAAATTCATAATCCTTTTCTGGCATTAAGGCAGCAAGCTTTAGTGCATAAGATTTACTATTAGTCCATTTTCTTGCTAACTGTACCTGTAGACTGTCTGTTGATTGAGCCATTGCTGTACAAAATGTACCAAAAAAGATAATCAGTGTAAAAAATTGTTTCATTTTCTTATGTAATTGAGGTTTTCTATTTATTCAAAGGCAATTTCAAATTAGCGACATAATCCTTTATGCTACTTTCGATAAGTGAGCATGGTATGAGTAGGGGTTTGTCGGTAATTTCGACGTTTACAATGATCAACATTATATTCTTTTCGTAGATTTTTCAATTACTGCGACTACAATAGAGCCATTATTACATGCTTTCCCGCAACATTTACTTGAACATTCCCTTTTACATTTATTATTTTTTGTCTTACCGGATTGATGTGATTTACAATCACTTTTTAAAGGATTGCAATAAGAGATTTCCATATGGGAAGCCTGTTGAGCTTCAATCGTATATCCATACGATTGAAGCTCAACAAAATCAATACAAGGCTACTTAAAAGTAACCTCATACTAACGCCTCCCATTATTTCTAATCTTGTTTTCATTAATTATTTATTCACAATACAATTTTATCGTTGATTCGATTGATTCTTCAGCTACCGAGGCTTCATTTAATACTATCTTTCCATAAGGCCACACCAAATCCCAAAAAGACTAAATCTTTCAAAATAAAAAAGTCCGTAACAGGTACTCCATCTACTGTCTTCCATACTCCAGGAGTAGTAAATAAAAAACTAATTGTAAATCCAAAAGTCAAAATCATTAGCAATCCAGCCCATTTTAGGCTATTTTTTATTTTTATTCCTATCAACAGCATTAATCCCGTGATAATTTCAATTATGCCGATTATATTTGAAACGGTTCTAATTGACCATATTTCATAACTCCATCCCATTAAAGGATGATTTTCTACGAGAGATTTAATTCCTTTAGCTTCCGTTAATGTAAACTTAAAAGCACCGATCCAGAGTAGAACAACTGCTGTACCTAGAACCATGATTAATAGCCCGATACTTGGCGTTTTTATGTTGCTTGATTTTTCCATTTTTTTATTTTTTTATTTGATAAAACAAAGATATTTATAAAACAGCGCGGTTAATAGTCCATATTTCCCTAATACATGACGAAATTTCCTTTTATCGACTAAATTGGAATAGCTTTCTTTCTAATTCTAATTTAAAGCTGTTCCGTATTTTTTATATTCATGAATAAGATGCTTTCTAAAATAATAAAAAGGCCTATCATAGAATTAAAGTGATTTTATCTTTTGTGAAGAATAAACTAAGCAATATAGCCACTACAGGATTACATAAGCATATATACTTACTTGTGTAGATACTCGTACATACCACTAAAAGATATAAGGGAAGCAAATATTATCAGGTAATATAGTGAGAGCCGTGATCCTATGTCAACGGTCCTTATGTTGAAATTTTATATTCGGAATTTAGCAGACTAAATGTAATAAAGACCACTCCACCAATTCGCATTTGCCATGAGGTGCTGAC
The DNA here is from genome assembly GCF_002440385.1 of Sphingobacterium sp. UBA6317. NCBI lineage: Bacteria > Pseudomonadati > Bacteroidota > Sphingobacteriia > Sphingobacteriales > Sphingobacteriaceae > Sphingobacterium > Sphingobacterium sp. UBA6317. Next base: position 42,669 of record NZ_DJTD01000053.1, read on the forward strand.
CGTCAAACTGTGTAATAACCTCAAATCACAATTTCATACACGGGCACCTATCTTACAAAATTCGCGTATATTCGATTCTCAGCAGTTAGGTTTAGGTTTTTAGACACACTGCCGTTAATGATGTTTTGGAATCTGCGTATTTTTTTGAATATAAAAAACCACTTACCCAAGCAATTTGTGCAAGTAAGTCATGATACCATTTTTACATAGAACCCGCTAAGACCTCTATCCTGTGAAGGAATAGAATATGATTGATGAATACATGGCTGGATTGTATGTTAACATGGTATTAATTCTCTTTTTTTGATTCTGTCTTCGATTTACTGTTTCAAATTTTCCTTTGAATAGGTGGTTGACATTTTAAGTTAGCTAATTTTGTCAATTTGAATCTCCCAAATCACTTGCGTCCTAAACGTT
>NZ_DJTD01000026.1:0-6657 GCF_002440385.1 Sphingobacterium sp. UBA6317
TTAACGTTTAGGACGCAAGTGACAATTCATTAACTTTATATTACATCTATGTTATCAAATTATTAAGAATTGAAATTAAGGGAAATATATCGAATGTTTTTGACCATACTCATTTGGTTAACCTGTGCTTCACAGCAGCTCTGGGCGCAACATCATGATTTCGATTTTTATGATGGGAAAGTGTCTATTGATGTCCCCCCCTCCTTTAATATTCCATTCAAAGACAGCTTAACGATAGCTCATGTACAAAAATTCTATCAAATAGCTGATCAAACCGATTACATACAACTTGTAAACAGTTTGCTCGAATACAAAGATGAACATCATTTGAATGATTGGGTCTATTATCAGCTGATTCGCCGCACCGCACAGCAGATTGCCCCGAAAGCTGAAAATTATACACGCTATACTTTATATAAATGGTTTTTAATGTGTAAATCTGGTTATGATGCCCGCTTGGCTGTGGGTAATAATCAGATCATATTTTTCATTCAGAACAAAGAAGATATCTCTGATATTCCTTTTTTTGAAATTGATGGCAAGAAATACACCTGTTTAAACTTCCATGACTATGGAAAGCTCTTTCAACGCGCAGACACCTATATTCCTGTTAAAATTAAAGTACCAGAAGCTATCGAAGATTTCAGTTACAAAATCACAAAATTACCTGATTTTGTACCCGCAAATTATAAGGAGAAGCAAATTGAGTTCAATTATGGACATAAAGCCTACCATTTTAATGTCAAGTTGAATGAAGATATCAGTGATCTTTTTAAAAACTATCCTGGCGTAGATTTTGAAACTTATTTCAATATTCCACTTAGCAAAGAGACTTATCAATCACTGATTCCTGCGCTCAAGGAAAATTTAAAAGGAAAAAATCAGCAGGAAGGTGTCGATTATTTAATGCGGTTTACGCGATATGCATTCTTATACGAAAATGACGAAGAGAATTTCGGATCCGAAAAGCGCCTTTCTGCAGAACAAACGCTATTGAATAAATACAGTGACTGTGATGACCGTGTTGCCCTGTTTTTTTATCTGGTAAAGGAAATCTACAATCTTCCTATGATCACCCTGCTCTATCCCACTCATGTAACGATGGCCGTCCAATTTGAACATCCTATCGGTGATGCTATTTTGTACAATGGAAAATATTATTCTGTCTGTGAACCTACACCACAAGCGCAAACGCTAGATATAGGTCAATTGTCTGAGGAGCTTAAAAATCAGTCTTATCAGATTGTATATCACTACGATCCGAGATGAGACAGCCCTTTTCAAAGGTCCCACGGAATTAATTAAAATATCAACAAGTTTACTCTGTTGGTATTCTAATTGATAATCGGAATTTTACATCGCTATCCTAAAATTTCAGTAGAATCAAAGCTTACGGTAGAAAATATATCATCAAGTAAGCTTTATATGTTCTAAAGTTTGCTTATAAAATCAAGTACATCTGTATATTTCCCATCTGTACGCTGCCCTGCAATTGTTACCGTATTTTTTTTACCTTCGGATTTTACTGTAATCACATAGTCTGCTCCATCTACACAACGTGCACACTCGTCAATTTTGGCGTTCATTAAATCATACGTTTCGACATATGACGATAACTTTCTAAAAGTGTCTTCACTGGTTTTGTAGCTTTTATCTTTTACAGTTTGAGGATTGCCAGTGGTTCCAGCGGGATACTTTACCTCTGTCTTATTTTGATCGACAGTAATATTTACAAATTCGCCCCAACCAGAAATTCCTTTTATTTCTACTTTAAGTCCAGAAGTTGAAGGATCATTGATATCATTCGATTTTTTACACCCAAAAAGGAGGAAAGCACCCATTAAAACCAAATAGATTGTTCGTTTCATAATTTAGAATTTATTTTATTTGACTATTTAACGAATTATTTAAAATATATGCTACATAAAAAATCCCGCCAAGGCGGGATTTTTCATCTATTTACTAAACTATAATTATTTTACTTTTCCAGGAGTGGTATATGCCAAGTTCTGTGGATCATAATGAGCCCAACCACTTGTCCAATCCGTCGTACCAAAAGCACCTTTATAAGCCACTTTCTCAAAAAAACTTCCAGACACCTTAGCATTGGTAAAACTTGCTCCACTAGCAGCAGCGGATCCAGATAACACTTGGAAATTTGGAGTGTTGCTTGTATTTGAAAAATCTGAACCAAAGTTATAAGGGGCTACGAACAGTTCAGATGCATATTTACCATTTTCGAAAACATTTTTAGCACGTATAAGTGTAGAGACAGCCGCAGCATTTGTAGCTGAGCTAACTTTTAAATCAGCGTCTTTAGAACCATATACCAAATTATTTTCAAAAACTGCATTTCCACTTAAGAAATTATTCGAAGTCGAATTTGCTGTGATTACCTTTGTATCATCAACATATAATCCAGCCAAAGGAAAACCTGAAATAACTGAATTTAAGATACTGATAGAAGAGTTCCGACGCACTTGAGCACCATGTTGGAAGTTCGCATTAAAAGATCCTCCAGCCTTTTGAATTGGGCCTAGAATTGTCACGTTAGAAAATACAGCAGAAGTTTTTGGAGTTTGGTCGGTCCCTGTAGCGTTGTTATCAGATTCAAAACCATTAGAGCCTGATTGATCTGCAACAGTAGGTACACGTTGTGCTAATGCAAATTGGACATTGCCAGAATACCCAAAATCTGTATCAAAATCATCATCCCAAGTTCCTACAGCTAGAAGATGTTTCGCATTTACTGTACCACCGAACCATTCAAATGCATCATCACCTGAACGGTAGACTTGGATATATTCTAATGTTGTACCGTTTCCTACACCTCCCAATGTTAAACCGTTAATTTCATTATCAACTGAATATGCAATTCCAGCAAACTCAATACGAACATATTTTAAAGTTCCTGAGTTGTCTGCAGCATCAGTTCCTCCATAATAAATATAATTTTTTTCATCCTTACCTGTTGGTCCAGCAAGACCACCTTCGATCTTAACATCTGTACCTTGGTTAACAGGAGCCTTACCCAAAAGGATTACTCCACCCCAGTCTCCCTGGGAACGAGCTCCAGCCGCCAAATTTGATGTAAATACAATTGGTTTGTCTGCTGTTCCTGTTGCATTAATTTTTGAACCTCGTGTAATTGTCAATGTTGCTTTTGAAGCTTTATCACCTTTAATAATGGTTCCAGGTTCGATTGTTAAAGTGGCACCATTACTTACGTATACGAATCCTTTTAAAACATAGATTTTATCTGATGTCCAAGTTGTATTAGTTGTTATCTCACCTGAGATCTCTACGACATTTTGATTTTCAGGATTTGTTGGAGTTTCAGTACCGCCACCTTCATCCGTAATTGTTGTTTCCTTACATGCTCCAGCAAATAATAACGCTGCTAGTGAGAAGAATAAAAATCTTTTTTTCATTTTTTAAGCTTTAAAATCTTGATACAAAAAAACACTTTAAGTATGTCTTTACATTTAAACTAATATTAAGTTTATATTACTACTAAAATGTATAATTAAATGATACTGAATAATTTCCGCCGGTCTTATAGCGATATAGAATTTCCTTAGCTTCATTATCAAAATATACGTTTACAGGATTATTCAAGATATCACCCAAATTAACCTTTACCTCCGCTTTATTCTTCATCAATTTGTAGCCAACTTGTGCATCTAATACATTACGAGGCGCTTCGTAAGCACTGGCAAAGGTAATTCCTCCTGCTTGCGCTATTCGCTTACCAATGCGGTTAAAAAGAACATTAACATTCAATTTATTACCCAATGCGCTATGTTGCAATCCTGCATTGATAGTATAAGGTGATTGTCCAACCATAGGTCGAGTTTTCTCTTTATAGTCCTGATCAGTCGGATTAGTCACCTTCGAATGCACATAAGAAAGATTTAAATATGCGGTTGTGTTAGAAAACAGTTGATTTTCACTGACAAAATCCAATTTCTTTCTTGCCTCTAACTCAGCTCCATATAAGGTTGCTTTCGGTGTATTGAAATAGGAAACATCAACTGTCGAATTTACATCATAGCGAGATGCTTCAATAGCATCTGTAAACTGTTTATAGAATGCAGAGACCGAAAAGATTTCGCCAGCTTTGGGATATATTTCAAATCTCAAATCCGCATTATTGATTGCGCTTCGTTTTAGTTTTGTATTCCCGGAAATAGTTCCGAATTGCTCGTAATCATAATAACTAAATGGTGCTAATTCTCGTAATTCAGGACGAGCAATTGTTCGATAATAGGAAGCCCTAAGATTTGTCTTACTATTTAAACTATAAGTCATATTAATTGACGGCAAAAAGTCTAGTTTTGTATCATCAACATCCTTTTTGTCTGTGTCAATTTGAACATTATAATTTTCAACACGCAAACCATAGACTATGCGAAACTTATCCATAAACTTTTGGTCCATCATCGCGTACCCAAATCCTGTCATTGATTTTGCAGTATAGAAGTCACCAGGCATTTGGATTTCATCATATTTAAAGTAGTTTTTATCGATCAAATCTGCAGCAAATATTTTATCTGGAGAAAGTTCACGTATTTGATCAGCTAATTTTGAATCCATCTTAATTACATCTAAGACAAGACCAACAAAACGCGCATCAAAATCACGATGACGATAATTCGCTCCAGCACCAACTTTCAATGTAGTTGGTGCCGATAGAAAATTCATTGGTCTAGCATAGTTTAACTCACCAGAGAAAACATTTTCATTAAGATCTGAAAACAAACGTGTATTCTCTTTACTAGGACTTGTAATGTTGGCCAAATAAGGAACTGTAGAATCATTTTCTTTATCAATCGCTTTTGCATAATTGATTTTCATCTGATTCGGCTGGTTGTTTTTAATGTTGCTATAGGATGCTGTCCATTTAATTCTATCATTTAGATCCGAAAGTACATGATCTCCTTCCAAGGTTGACTTGAACAATGATTTTTGTAAAATATCAAAAGCATAGAATTTATTTACTGATGTCGTTCCAAGATGTGTTCCTGTTCGCTCAGTATATAAGTTATCATAATTTCGATTGTACAAGTTCTTCCAAGAGATTTTATTCTTTCCAAAAGAATAACCGAAATTAGCCATTGCCCCCAAATTCGTTGTAAACTTATATTGATTATCTTTATAATCATATTGATACCACTTACGTTCAATATTTGATAAAATATTTTGGGAATTCCGATAATTTACAGAAAATAGCGCACCAAACTTATTGTTATTCTCATATTGCTTTACTCGACCCAAAGAAAATTGATAAGCTTGAGAGGGAAGAGCCTTCTTATTTTCAACAGAGAAATCATTCGACAACGATTTCATAGTTAAACGTTGCCACTTTTGCGATAAACCAGCCGCGAATGCTTCTCGCGAAGGATAATTCTTGGCCAACTTACTAGATCCATCATCAAAACCAAGATAGTTTTGAAAATTCTTCTTGGTTTGCAAAAAGTCTTTAAAAGTTGAGGCTGTGTTATAACCATAGCCTAAACCAAAAGAAACGAAGTTTTGATCAGGAATATCTTTTGTTGTAATCTGTACAGCTCCCCCTGCAAAATCTGCTGGTAAATCTGGAGTAGCTGTTTTTGAGATCGTTATTTTATCAATAAGATTCGAAGGAATAATATCAAATGAAAAAGCGCGACGATTGGCTTCTGTACTTGGTAGTACCGAGCCGTCCATCATAGCAACGTTATAACGATCACTCAAACCGCGAACGATGACAAACTTATTATCTTGAATTGTCGTACCACTGACACGACGTAATGCTTCGGATGTATTTTTATCTGGCGATCTTCTAATCTGTTCACTTGAAATACCATCAGAAATCAATGCACTATTTTTTTGTTGCGAATATAATGCACCAATAGATTCTTTCTTAAAAGATCCTGTAACCACAACTTGATCTAACACCTGTCCTTCCGAATTATCAAGAACAATATCCAAATTGGTCAAATCATTCGCTTTAATCTCAACCTCGGTAACTTGCTTCGTCGAGTAACCAATATAAATATATTCTACAGTATATTTACCTGCCGGTAAAGCTGGAATACTGTATTTTCCAGATACATCAGAGCTTCCACCTCTTGATGTTCCTAAAATACGAACAGTTACTCCTGTGATTGTTTCACCAGTTTTACTGTTAGTAATAGTCCCCATTAACTTCCCACTACTTTGTGCATAAACTGTTGTTGATGCAGCTACTACAAGCGTCATGGCAGCAGCGATTCCTTTAAGTTGTAATTGTGGTTTCAATTTATTTGTTTTTTGTTTCTGCAAATCTATTAGCAGAATATTAGATTAACATTAACAACAAATTACCATTACATCAATCAGTTGTTAATTTAATGTTACTTACCTCCTATTTTTCTTGATTTTCAGCAAAAAACAGCTGTTTATCCAATTTATACGAATATTTCCTCCCCTTAATAGGACAACATGTTAAAGAAGTGTAATAAAATTATTAAGCACTTAATTTATTAACACAATAAGGTTATTTTTCTAAATTACACTTTAATGAATGCCATTTACGGTCTTATATAGATAAGTGGTACTGCCAGTTGAGAGAGACCGATCATCTTCCATTGCCAACTGTTAACTCACTGCAGTAAATTGCTTTTTATATGCAAT